>JBIIAA010000089.1:0-8092 GCA_044240165.1 Candidatus Nanopelagicales bacterium | reverse complement strand
ATTTGCAGCCAGTGGAATTCCGTATGTGGTGAATCTTGAAACAGCGCACGTGACTGCGCTACCTGCACCTGGCCCGGTTGTTGATCCGCGAATCAGCAGCAATGGTGAAGGTGTTTCGTTCGTGGTTGATCGAGCGGTCTACGTAGTCAGCATTCATGACCTTGCTTCAGGCGCTACTTGTATTGCCGAGCCAAGCAATGAAGATGAAGCGTGGGGCCTCGCAGATTTTGTAGCCAGCGAAGAGCTCTCCCGTTTTCGTGGTCACTGGTGGTTGCCCGAAGTTGATGACACCTTGCTGGTCGAACGATTTGATGAAAGCGCTGTGCCGCAATGGTGGATTGCCGACGCCGCTCAGCCAACAAGTGAGCCAGCATCACGCCGGTACCCTGCCGCAGGTGAAACTAATGCACTCGTTGAACTCTGGCTGATTCGCGATGATCTTTCAAAGTCACAAATCATGTGGGATACCAACGCTTTTCCCTACCTAGCCTCTGTGAGCCCATCAAAGTCTGGCACGACTATTGAACTCCTTAATCGAAGTCAAAACCTCGTGAGCATTTGTGTCATTGACGTCGCAAAAAATGAACTGCGCGAAATACAGCGCCGTACAGATGCTGCCTGGGTTGATGTGATGCCAGGTGTTCCATGTCTTGATGATGAAGGTCAGTTGCTTGAGATCGTGAATGACGTTGGCACTGACACTTACCGATTGGTTCGTAATAGTGTCTTCATTTCCCCACCGGAACTGCAAGTTCGCGCTCTGATCACCTGCGACAAGACGAGCGCAATCATCATCGGGTCACGTGAAGCCACGACACAAACCTTGTATCGAATTAACTACTCTGACGGTTCAATCACAGCGTTAACCGACGAATCGCTTTGGTGTAGTGGAGCAAGCGATGGATCCAATCACATCATCATGCAGGCCAACCCAGATACGCCTGGAACAACATTTACAGCACACACAGGTAACCAGGCTTTGCCAATAACTAATTTTGCAGAGTCGCCAAACCTGACTGTGCATCCGCATTACGCGAGCGTAGGAAAAGACAACCTCGAAACCTGTCTCCTATGGCCGAACAACCACGTTCCAGGAAGCAAGCAATTACCAATCGTGCTATCGCCCTATGGCGGCCCGCATGGCCAACGGGTGATGCGCAATGCTGCCGCGTTCACGAGTGAACAATGGATTGCAGATCAAGGATTCGCCGTGATCGTCACCGACAACCATGGGACTCCCGGGCGAGGTCCGGCCTGGGAACGGTCTATTCATAATGACTTAGCGACCTACCCCGTGGCAGATCAAGTCGCGGCACTCTTGGCTCTTGGTGAATTGCATGCGGATCTGGACACGAGTCGCGTGGGTATTCGCGGTTGGTCCTTCGGCGGGTACCTCGCCGCTCTCGCCCTCTTAGAACGTCCAGACATCTTCAGTGCCGCTGTTGCTGGCGCGCCTGTAACTGATTGGGCGTTGTATGACACTGCCTATACCGAGCGTTACCTAGGAATGCCGCAGGCGAACCCAGCGGCATATGACAAAACATCGTTACTGAATAAGGCTGACCAGCTTGAAAAGCCACTGTTGCTGATTCACGGCTTGGCTGATGACAATGTTTTCGCAGCACACACCTTGCAGTTCTCAAGTGCGCTACTCGCAGCAGGAAAAGCCCACTCAGTCGTTCCATTGAGTGGAGTAACCCATATGACGCCACAAGAAATCGTCGCAGAAAATCTTCTGCGACTAGAAATTGATTTCTTCAAAGAACACCTGGGCGATTAAGCCCAAGGATTAGTCCTTGGGCTTGCGGCCAGCGCGTGAGCGCTCAACCTGAGTCAAGAGCACCTTGCGAATACGAACAGTCGCAGGAGTGATCTCAACACATTCATCTTCACGGCAGAACTCAAGAGCTTGCTCGAGTGAAAGAGCCTTGTGAGGAATCAAAGGTACGAGCACATCAGACGATGACTGACGCATGTTGGTCAGTTTCTTTTCCTTCGTTGGGTTCACGTCCATGTCATCTTGACGTGAGTTTTCACCAACGATCATGCCTTCGTAAACCTCAGTACCTGGTCCAACAAACATCGTGCCACGCTCTTGCAAGTTCGAAAGAGCAAAGCCTGTTGTTGGGCCAACGCGGTCAGCAACGAGCGAACCGGTTGGACGGGTACGCAATTCACCGTGCCATGGTTCGTAACGATCAAAGATGTGGTGGAGCAAGCCGGTGCCGCGAGTTTCCGTGAGGAACTCGGTGCGGAAACCAATCAAGCCACGAGCAGGAACGATGTAGTCCATACGAACCCAGCCACTGCCATGGTTCACCATTTGCTCCATGCGGCCCTTGCGAAGTGCCATGAGCTGGGTGACAACACCGAGGTAATCCTCAGGAATGTCGATGGTCAACTTCTCCATCGGTTCGCACTTCTTGCCGTCGATAACCCGGGTAACAACCTGTGGCTTTCCAACGGTGAGTTCGAAGTCTTCGCGACGCATCATTTCAACAAGGATTGCGAGCTGAAGTTCGCCACGGCCCTGAATTTCCCAAGTATCGGGACGCTCAGTGACGTTCATGCGGATAGATACGTTGCCAATGAGTTCTTGCTCGAGGCGAGCCTTCACCATGCTGGCAGTGACCTTCTTACCGCTCTTGCCGGCCAAAGGTGAGGTGTTGATGCCAATGGTCATCGAGATCGATGGCTCATCAACAGTAATGACAGGAAGCGCAATTGGGTTTTCTGGATCAGCAAGAGTTTCGCCGATCGTAATTTCCGGGATACCAGCAACAGCAATGATGTCGCCTGGGCCAGCGCTTTCTGCAACAACACGGGTGAGGTTTTCGGTCATCAAAAGTTCAACAACCTTCGCGCGCTCAACTGTTCCATCTGTTCTCATCCAAGCAATTTGCTGACCCTTGCGGATCGTGCCCTCGTGAACACGGCAGATTGCCAAACGGCCAAGGTAAGGAGATGCGTCCAAGTTGGTGACGTGAGCCTGAAGTGGTGCGCCTTCGGTGTACTGGGGAGCAGGCACTGCTGTGAGAAGTGCCTTGAACAGTGGCTCAAGGTTTTCTTCTTCGGGCATTCCACCATCTGCAGGGCGCGTCAATGATGCGCGGCCAGCCTTGGCACTGGTGTAAATGATTGGGAATTCGATCTGCTTTTCAGTTGCATCCAGATCAAGGAAGAGTTCATAGGCCTCGTCAACTACTGCCGCGATGCGGGAGTCGGGACGGTCAACCTTATTAATAACAAGAACTACAGGAAGGTTCTTCTCAAGTGCCTTTCGCAGCACGAAACGGGTCTGAGGAAGTGGGCCTTCAGATGCGTCTACGAGGAGAACTACGCCGTCGACCATTTCCAGACCGCGCTCAACTTCGCCACCGAAGTCAGCGTGACCTGGGGTGTCGATGATGTTGAACGTGACGCCGCCCTCAGGGGCACCGGCGCCGGTGTAGTGCACCGACGTGTTCTTGGCGAGGATCGTGATGCCCTTTTCGCGCTCGAGGTCCATGGAGTCCATGACACGCTCATTAACGTCTTGGTTCTCGCGGAAGGCACCCGACTGCCACAACATGGCATCCACAAGCGTGGTTTTGCCGTGGTCGACGTGGGCGATAATGGCTACGTTACGAAGATTTTCTCTGCTTGGCACCCCGTGACCTTACGGGGTCAGCACCCTAAGCGACGAATCGTCAACCTTCGCGCGCACGCTCTTTGAGGGTTCGAAGGGCTTTTGGACCAATCCCGTGCAGTGCAGCCAAGTCCTGGGGCTTTGCCCGCTGGAGGTCTCTAACTGTGAGGATTCCGGCTCCGATGAGCGCACGGCGAGCTGGTGCAGCCAAGCCATATGCGAGCCATAGCCCATCTGAATCATTCTTGACCTTGAGAGCAACGTCACCATGAACCAGAGCCAACTTCGCTGCGATCAACTTCTGGAGCAACTTCTTGCTCAGGGGCTGGTTTATTGGAAAGTGCAGGGCACCCCGAGTGCGCTCATAGCCAACGAGTTCGGTTTCTAGGCCATCCAAGACCGAACTGCTATGGGGGTAATAGGAGTTGAAGGCCTTAGCTGCAGCAAACCCAGCGATCACCTTGCAGAGTTAAGCGCTGGGGCTCAGCGAGCGAACTGCAGTACCGCAACAACAAGTGACATCACGAACAGCACAATCGCTGGCGCCATGTCTTTGATTCCGTCTTTGGCGCGAACGTGTGCAGCTACAGCTACCAGGAAGTACACAACGAAACCAAGAGCGGCAAGCAAGCCCAGCAGCGGGATCCAAATTCCGATAAGTAGGCCAAGTGAGCCGAGGATTTCTGTTGTTCCAAGTAGGCGGATCTGCCGATCATTCAATCCAACGTGATGCAACATTTCTGCCGCTTTCTCGTTCATCGAGAGTTTGCCGAATGCCGAAATCGTCGCCATGAGTCCGAGCAGTGTTGCCAGAATAATGAGTGCCATGGGCGTGTGATCCTTTGCAAAATTGGGGGGTCGGGAATCCTTCGATACCTGCAGGCTATCGAGATACGTTGATTTAGAACCCAAGCGCAGGCAGGACACGCTCAGTAAGAAGCGGTGCAAGATCGTTTCTTAAGGCCATCTCATCGGGGTGAAGCCACAGCAAGTCTTCGATTTCGGCTTGCACACTTAAATCAGCGATCCAAGGATGTTCGAAGATGTGCCCTTGAACCAAATGACCCGGTTCGTTCGCAGCATCTGTGGTCCATTTGCCTAAGAAGGTCAGTTCTTCTTCGTTCAGAACGGCGCCAACTTCTTCGTGCAACTCACGAATAGCGGCATGCGCGGGTGTTTCGCCAACTTCAATTTTTCCACCAGGCAGCATGTAGCGACTCGTTTCACGTTTGCGAACAACCAGAATCCGACCGAGTTCATCACGCAGTACAACGGCAGAAACGACAAACGTGGCGTCGCCTTGCGAAGAGCCACTTTGAGAAGACGGCGTCATTTCAATTACACATTGAAACGGAACTCGACCACATCTCCGTCAGCCATGACGTAGTCCTTGCCTTCGATGCGCACCTTACCCTTGGCCTTTGCTTCAGCCATCGATCCGTTTTCCACGAGATCAGCAAAAGAAACCACTTCGGCCTTAATGAAACCCTTTTGGAAGTCGGTGTGAATCACACCAGCAGCCTCAGGCGCTGTTGCGCCAACCGGAATGGTCCAGGCACGTGACTCTTTAGGACCAGCAGTGAGATAAGTCTGCAGGCCAAGAGTTGCGAAACCAACACGAGCAAGCGCATTTAAGCCCGACTCTGTCTGCCCAACTGATTCCAAAAGTTCCATCGCTTCTGCATCATCAAGTTCGCCAAGTTCGGATTCCAACTTCGCATCCAAGAACACCGCTTCAGCTGGGCTTACCAACCGGCGCATACGTTCCTTAAATTCTTCGTCACCGAGCTCGTTCTCATCAACGTTGATGACATACACAAAAGGCTTCGCAGTGAGCAAGAAGAGCTCGCGCAACGGTTCCATATCTATGTTGGCCTGGAAGAGTGTTGACCCTTCATCAAGAATCTTTTGGGCAGCTTCTGCAGCTTCAAGCACAGCGATCTTGGACTTGTCGGTGCGAATTTCCTTTTGCAAACGCGGAATCGCTTTTTCTAGCGACTGCATGTCAGCCAGAATCAATTCAGTGTTGATCGTGGCCATGTCTTCTTCAGGTGACACACGACCTTCGACGTGAATCACATCATCGTCAACGAATGCGCGTAAGACCTGACAGATCGCATCGGACTCACGAATAGTGGAAAGGAATTTATTTCCTAGCCCTGCGCCTTCGCTGGCGCCTTTCACGATTCCGGCGATGTCAACGAACATGACGGTGGCCGGCAGGATCTTCTCGGACCCAAAGATGCGCGCTAAATCGTCCAAACGAGCATCAGGAACACCAACTACTCCAGTGTTCGGCTCGATCGTGGCAAAGGGGTAATTTGCCGCAAGCACGTTGTTTTTGGTCAGGGCGTTAAACATCGTTGACTTGCCTACGTTCGGGAGTCCAACGATTCCAATAGTGAGGGCCACGCCGGTCATCCTGTCAGAGCGCCTTTTTGTCAGCCCTTCGTGCCATCGTGAAGCCATGGCTACAAGCAATCTTCCCCTTGAATCCGTGCTGATCCTGCTAGCAATTGGTGCCCTTGTGGGTTCCTGCGTCACTGCGGTGCTGTTTTTCATCCGCACCCGTAATGCGGCTGCTGCTGACGCAACAGTCATCGGAGCCCTCACTCCGGTAGCAGAGTCCTTGCAGGCTCTGGCGGCTCAGGTTGAGCGCCATGAGCGCACCAACGTTGCCGCTCAAACAGAACTTCGCACCACACTCACCACCACCTGGGAGAGCCAAGTTCAGGTCTTGCAGCGTTCAACTGACGATGTGCGCCGCGAAGCCTCCCGACTTGCTGAGGTGCTCAGCCGAACAGGTGCGCGCGGGCGTTGGGGTGAAATGCAACTTCGTCGTCTTGTCGAGGCGTCAGGTCTTCTCGACCGCGTTGATTTCGTGGAACAAGCCACGGTCGGCTCAGTTGATGCAGTTGGCCGACCCGACATGATTATTCGGTTGGCTGGCAATCGCAGTGTTGTCATTGATGCCAAAGTGCCACTTGCTGCATTCCTTGAAGCCGAACAAACCACAGATGAAGCCAGCCTGCAATTACGTTTACGCCAACATGCAGATGCAGTCATTCGTCATATCGATGCCCTTAAAACCCGTGACTACCAAGCCCTTGTGCCTAACAATGCAGAGTTCGTCGTGATGTTCCTGCCCTCTGAAGCATTGCTAGAAACTGCGTTACAGATGCGCCCAGACCTACTTGATTACGCATTCGAGCGAAATGTTGTTCCCGCTACACCCACGACACTTTTCGCGCTCTTACGCACCGTCTCACTGACATGGCGCCAAGAGCAACTTGCTGAGCATGCCGAAGAAATTCGGGTGCTCGGCATTGAACTCCATCGGCGCTTAGTCACGATGGCCACGCACTTTGCTCGAGTGGGCAATTCACTTGATGCAGCAGTGTCCAACTACAACAAGGCCGTCGGCTCCCTGGAAACCCGAGTTTTGGTCACGGCCCGCCAATTTGGTGAGTTAGGCACCGGTGATGCCGAGCTCGAAGCCCCCACCATGTTGCACACCACAACTCGACCACTCTCCGCGCCTGAGCTCATTGCTGATGCTGGATGAGTTTGTTAGGTACCCTCGAGGGGTGACGGACGCACAAACCCCCAGCGACCCTGCTGACGACGACGCTTACAGCGCGCTATTTCGACCTGAACCGGAGCCCGTTGCCCCTGCGATCGAGCCTGAAGCAGCCCCAGAAGTCGTGGCCGCTGAGCCTGAGTCCCTGCCCGAACCTGAATTCACCAGCCCTAGCGCTGACACCGGCCGCCTCTTTCGCAGCCGCGGAGCCGATGCATCTTCAGGAGCCCTCGCTGCTCTTGGTGCAAATCAGGCATCCCACCTGCGCACGATGGATACCGCTGTCAATCAACACCAGTCGGCCGCTGAAGCTGTCGTTGACTCCTTAGCCCCAGTCGCTGAGGTTGCTGCTGTGCCCGCCATGAGCGCTGCTGCCCTCCCTAGTCCAACTCCCGGCGCTACTTCAGCCCCAGATCAAGTTTTCGCAGCACCAATCTTGGACACATCCGTTGCCCACGAAAGCCCGAAAGAGAGCCAAGAGATGGCGAAAAAACGCCGAGTTGGTCCTGGCCTCAATCCCTTAGGCGTCTACATCATTGTCATCGGTGCCGGCCTGGTTGCTGGGTTCCTTGATTCCTTCATCACCGGTTCAGGTCTTGGCTGGCTCACCGGCATCGCACTGTTGGCAGCCTCAGTGTTCTGCGCACTCAAAGTCCGGGTCAGCGACGCCAGTGTTGCGGTCATTGCTCCGCCACTCGCCTATGGAATCGCAGCGGTAACGGTTGGACAGTTAGGCCAAAGCCGAGCCGGTGGCGCACTAATCTCCGCTGTGGTGAATGGTTTCTTCACTCTGGCAGATAACTGGTTCTGGGTTATCTCCACAACACTGATTGCACTAGCAATCGTTGTAGTGCGCGCGCGACGTTAGTTCGATTAAGCTTTCA
>JBIIAA010000086.1:0-8262 GCA_044240165.1 Candidatus Nanopelagicales bacterium | reverse complement strand
CACTCGTAGTTGGTTCACATCCGCAGGCTGCAGCTCGCGCGATGATTGAAGCCGGCGCAACGGTAGGGAAGGCAACATGACAAGTGGTCACTACGGTCCATATGGCGGTCGATTTGTTCCTGAAGCGTTGACTGCAGCCCTAGACGAACTCGATGCGGCCTTTCGTAGCGCAATCGTGGACGATAGTTTTCTCACTGAACTGCGCGGCTTAGAACGCAACTACACAGGACGCCCTAACCCACTCACGTTTGCAAAGCGCTTCAGTGAATATTGCGGTGGTGCTCGTGTGTATCTCAAGCGCGAGGACCTCAATCACACAGGTTCACACAAGATCAACAATGTTTTAGGCCAGGCCTTACTCACCAAGCGCATGGGTAAGACGCGAATGATTGCGGAGACCGGTGCTGGTCAACATGGCGTGGCTACTGCAACCGCTGCGGCTCTGTTTGGACTTGAGTGCACGGTCTATATGGGTCTCGAAGACACTCGTCGGCAGGCCTTGAACGTTGCCCGCATGAAGTTACTTGGGGCAGAAGTAATCCCTGTCACTGCTGGTAGTCAAACCCTTAAAGATGCGATCAACGAAGCAATGCGTGACTGGGTTGCTTCAGTGGAACACACGCACTATGTGCTTGGCACTGTCACCGGGCCAGCGCCATTTCCAGAAATGGTTCGCTATTTCCACTCGGTCATTGGTGCAGAAGCGCGCGAACAAATCTTGGCAGTCGAAGGACGCTTACCTGATGCAGCAGTTGCTTGCGTCGGTGGCGGTTCAAATGCGATGGGATTGTTCAGTGGTTTCATGGATGACGCGAGCGTGATGTTGCGTGGATATGAAGCAGGCGGCGAGGGTGTTGAAACTGGGCGCCATTCTGCTCGCTTTTCAGGCGGAACACCTGGTGTCTTACATGGTGCACGCACCTATGTGATGCAGGATGAATGGGGTCAAACGGCGCCTTCACATTCGATCAGCGCCGGGATGGACTATCCGGGTGTAGGCCCAGAGCACGCATGGCTACACGACACTGGTCGGGCAACATATGAATCAGTTACCGATGCCGAAGCGATGGAAGCTTTCTCATTGCTTTCGCGCACTGAAGGCATCATCCCGGCTATCGAATCGGCTCATGGGCTCGCTGGGGCAATGCGACTAGGCAAAGAGCTTGGACCTCAAGCCGTCATCATCGTCAATCTTTCCGGTCGAGGCGACAAGGATGTGGCCACGGCTGCTCGTTGGTTTGAGATTGACCTTGGAACAACAGTGATGAATGAACTCTCACCTGAAATGCGGGAGGGTCGATGAATCGCCATGTTGCAGAAGCCTTTGCGTTAGCTAAATCCGAAAACCGTGCAGCACTCATTGGTTACCTACCTGCGGGGTTTCCAAACCCTCAAATGTCAGTGCGGCTAATTAATGCAATGGTGGCGGCTGGCGTAGACATCATTGAGGTTGGTCTGCCGTATTCAGATCCATTGATGGACGGCCCAGTCATTCAGCAGGCTGTCAATCAAGCTCTCGATGCCGGAACTACAACTGATGTAGTGCTCGATATTGTGCGCCAAGTCGTTGATGCGGGCGCAATCGCAGTTGTGATGAGTTATTGGAATCCCATCGAGCGCTACGGCGTTCAAAAGTTTGCCGCAGGCCTACAGGCTGCTGGGGGTAGCGGTGTTATTGCTCCTGATCTGACCCCTGAGGAAGCAGCAGATTGGGCAGCGGCAACCAACGAGCACGACATTGACCGCATCTTTATGGTGGCGCCATCGTCGACACCGACTCGAATTGCCTCCATCGTGGGTGTTACTTCAGGGTTCGTCTATGCGGCATCAACCATGGGGGTTACTGGTGCCCGCACCTCGGTGAGCAGCGGTGCCCATGAACTCGTATCGCGCACCCGAGACCACACGAGCCTGCCAATTGCGGTCGGGCTAGGAGTCTCAACGGGGGATCAGGCGGCTGAAATTGCGGCCTATGCCGACGGAGTCATTGTGGGTTCGGCCTTCGTTCGGCGGGTCCTTGATGCGGCAACTGATGAGGCAGCAATCGCTGCAGTTGGCGAGCTCGCCAAAGAATTGTCCGCAGGGGTGCGGCGCTAAGCCGGACCTTTCACGTACGGTGTACGCAGTGCGCTAACCAACCGCACTGCATCTGACCAACCAAGGAGTTCGACGCGATGAGTAATTCAGCTAATGATCGCCGCGCAAGCGCAGCCGCTGCCCGCAACGCAGCCGTAGGCGGAGATAAGAAGCGCGAGCGAGTGATGCGTCTGGTCGGTGCCGCGGTGGTCGTCGTCGTGGTCGTCGCCATCATTGCGATCGCGGTGGTCGCCAAGAACTCCTCTAAGACTCCCGTAGTGACTCCGACCGTTGATCCAAACGCAGCGATCCCGACCTCGGTGCTTGACGGTAACTCCAAGTACGCATTCGGCGTGCCGTATGGAACCGGAACCAGCAAGGTGCCTGTGCTGCAAATTTGGGAAGATTTTCAGTGCCCATCATGTGAAGCTGTAGAAACAGCGAACGGTGCTGGCATTGAAGCTCTTGCCACGGCAGGCAAGGTGCAACTCATTTATCGCCCGACCACATTTCTTGATAAGAACCTGAGAAACGACTCTTCCGCACGCGCGACGGCTGCATGGGGCTGCGCAATCGATGCAGGCAAAACCCAGCAGTACCACAACGCGATCTTTTCAAACCCTCCCGCGACAGAGGGCGTTGGCTTCACCAACGACACGTTGCTGAGTTTTGCGGGCGACGCAGGCATTGAAGGTGCTGCGCTAGACAAATTCAAGACTTGCTTCGATGCGCAAACGTATTTGTCATGGTCGGCAAACAGCACCGATGCCTTCTACAAGTCAGGCGCGCAAGGAACTCCTTACGCACTCCTAAATGGCAAGCCAGTAGATAACGCAGTTCTTGCCGATAAGGCAAAGCTAGATGCGTTAGTAGCTGCAACTACTGCTGGTCAATAACGTTGATTCTCGCCTCGATTCCAAGCCCTGAACAAGGGGTATGGAACCTAGGGCCATTCCCTATCCGTGCCTATGCGTTTGCGATCATCCTTGGCATTGTTCTAGCGGTTTGGATAGGTAATCGCAGATACGTCGCGCGTGGTGGCGCACCCGGCACCATCACCGATCTCGCGGTGTGGGCGGTTCCTTTTGGGATCGTGGGTGGCCGGCTGTATCACGTGATTACTGACAACCAGTTGTACTTTGGCCCAGGCGGAACCGGGTTCGCCGGCGCGATCAGGATTTGGGATGGCGGTCTTGGCATCTGGGGCGCTATTGCGCTGGGCACCTTGGGTGCCTGGATCGGGGCTAAGCGCAAAGGCATTGCACTACTGCCGGTGGCAGATGCCGTTGCCCCTGGAGTCGCGGTGGCACAAGCCTTGGGTCGTTTGGGTAATTACTTCAATCAGGAACTCTTCGGATCACCCACGAATTTGCCGTGGGGCCTTGAGATCGATGTGGCGAATCGGCCTGCGGGATACGCAGAATTTTCCACTTTTCACCCGACTTTCCTCTATGAATCTTTGTGGATGCTGGGTGTTGCGCTGATTTTGGTCTGGGCAGATAAGCGCTACAACCTGGGCCACGGACGGGTCTTTGCCCTCTACATCGTCTTGTATTGCGTGGGCAGATTCTGGATCGAAGCCCTACGCATTGATTCAGCCAACCACATCCTTGGGCTGCGCCTCAATAACTGGACTGCCCTACTTGTGGGGCTTGGCGGGCTCGTTTGGTTCATCCAATCTGCTCGCCATAAGCCAGGGCGCGAAGCACTGGATTCTTCAGGGTAAGATTTCTGTGGTTGGGCCAACGTCGTCCCGATGAGTCAGGCTCCCTGTTGGGGGTCTGCGCGGCTACGACGAATGGATTGGCGCCATGTTTACTAACAATCTTCCGCAGGCAGAGGGTCTCTATGACCCTGCCAATGAGCACGACGCATGTGGTGTGGCTTTTGTCGCGACCCTGACAGGCATCCCCAGCCATGACATCGTTCAAAAGGCACTGACTGCGCTCGTCAACCTTGAGCATCGCGGCGCAACTGGCGCTGAGCCAGACAGCGGTGACGGTGCCGGAATTTTGTTTCGCGTTCCCGATGAGTTCTTTCGCGCCGTCGTTGATTTCGAACTTCCAGAATCTGGCCACTACGCAGCAGGAACCGCGTACTTGCCACAAGATGCCAATGAAGCACTGGAAGTCAAGGCTGCAATCGAAGCGATCGCGTTAACTGAAGGCTTGCGTGTGCTCGGCTGGCGTTCGGTACCCGTTGATCATTCGATGATTGGATCAACAGCACTCGCTGTGATGCCAAGTTTCGAGCAACTCTTTATCGCTGCGAACAATCCAGAGATCAGCGGCATCGCATTGGATCGTTTAGCTTTCGCGCTTCGCAAGCGCGCTGAGCGAGATGTGAATGTTTATTTCCCATCGCTTTCTGCTCGCACCATCGTCTATAAGGGCATGCTCACAACTGGTCAGTTGCAGCCGTTCTACCCAGACCTTTCTGACGAGCGCATGAAGTCACCAGTGGCGCTGGTTCACTCGCGCTTCTCTACGAACACGTTCCCGTCTTGGCCGCTGGCGCATCCGTACCGCTACATCTCACACAACGGTGAAATCAACACGGTGCAGGGCAACCGCAACTGGATGCGCGCCCGTGAAGCGATGCTGAAGAGCGATGTGATCCCAGGTGATCTGACTCGCTTATTCCCAATTTGTGCCAATGGTGGATCCGACTCGGCTTCATTTGACGAAGTTCTCGAACTCATTCACCTTGGTGGACGGTCACTTCCGCATTCAATCTTGATGATGATCCCTGAAGCCTGGGAGAACCATCCATCAATGGATCCAGCTCGCCGTGCTTTTTACGCTTTCCATTCCACGTTCATGGAGCCTTGGGATGGCCCTGCCAACGTGTGCTTCACCGATGGCAGCATTATTGGCGCAGTTTTGGACCGCAATGGTTTACGTCCCGGGCGCTACTGGGTCACCAATGACGGCCTTGTAGTGCTTGGTTCCGAAGCCGGCGTGCTTGATCTTGATCCAGCAACCATTGTGCGTAAGGGACGTTTGCAGCCAGGTCTGATGTTCTTGGTCGACACAGATGCGGGTCGAATCATTGAAGATGATGAGATCAAGGCTGAGTTGGCTGCCGCAGCGCCTTATCAAGAATGGCTCGACAAAGGACTCGTTCATCTAGAAGAACTTCCAGAGCGCGAACACATCGTGCATACATCAGGCTCAGTTGCCCGCCGTCAGCAAACTTTTGGTTACACCGACGAGGAACTCAAGATTCTGCTTGATCCGATGGCGCGTACGGGTCTGGAAGCAATCGGCTCGATGGGCACAGATACGCCGATCGCGGTGTTGTCAGCGCGTCCACGTTTGCTGTTCGACTATTTTCATCAACTCTTTGCTCAAGTAACTAACCCACCGTTGGATGCAATCCGCGAGGAAATCGTCACGTCGCTTTATTCAACGATCGGTTCCGAAGGCAACCTGCTTCAAGCTGGCCCTGCCCACTGCCATCAAGTGACCCTGCCGTTTCCGGTTATTGACAATGACGAGCTTGCCAAGATTTTGCATATCAACGATGACGGCGAACAGCCGGGCTTCGCTGCTACGAAAATCGAAGGCCTATATGACGTTGCAGGTGGGGGAGAGGCACTCGAACTTCGCCTCAACGAAATCTTCCGTGAAGTCGATGATCACATTCGCGCAGGCATACGGTTCATTGTGCTTTCCGACCGCGATAGTGATGCGGATCGCGCACCAATTCCGACATTATTGCTCACGTCTGCTGTTCACCACCATTTGGTGAGAACAAAAGCGCGCACGATGGTGACCATCATTGTTGAAGCAGGCGATGTGCGTGAAGTGCACCATTGCGCATTGCTGGTTGGTTACGGCGCTGCTGCGGTAAACCCATACTTGGCTCTTGAAACCGCTGAGGACATGGCACGTCGCGGCATCTTTGGTGATATCACTCCTGAATATGCAATGCGTAACTTAATTAAGGCGCTCGGCAAGGGCATCTTGAAAGTCATGTCCAAGATGGGTGTGTCAACAGTTGCTTCCTATCGTGGAGCTCAGATTTTCGAAGCTGTTGGTTTGAGTCAAGAACTTGTGAATGCATATTTCGCCGGTACGAGTTCAAAGCTTGGCGGCGTCGGTATTGATGTGATCGCCAAGGAAGTTTCTGATCGTCACGATGTGGCGTACCCCATTTCAGGTATTTCACCGGCTCACCGAACTCTTAATGCTGGCGGCGAGTACCAGTGGCGCCGTGAAGGTGAACTTCACCTTTTCAATCCAGAAACAGTCTTCCGGTTGCAGCACGCAACTCGCAATAAGCGCTACGACATCTTCAAGCAGTACACAAACGAGGTCGATGAACAGTCCGAGCGCTTGATGACGATTCGTGGATTGTTTAACTTCAAAGCAGGCGTGCGCGAGCCAATTTCAATCGATGAGGTTGAATCAGCTGCGTCCATCGTGAAGCGATTCTCGACTGGTGCGATGTCTTACGGTTCGATTTCAGCCGAAGCCCATGAGACTCTCGCAATTGCCATGAACCGAATTGGTGCTAAGTCCAACACCGGTGAAGGTGGCGAAGATCCAGAGCGTTATGTGCCAATGCCAAACGGGGACTCAAAGCGGTCATCAATTAAGCAGGTTGCATCAGGACGTTTTGGTGTGACAAGCGAGTACCTCGTAAACGCTGACGATATTCAGATCAAGATGGCTCAAGGCGCAAAGCCTGGTGAAGGTGGGCAGCTACCTGGTCACAAGGTGTATCCATGGGTGGCAAAGACTCGTCACTCAACTCCAGGTGTTGGTTTGATTTCACCACCACCGCACCATGATATTTATTCGATTGAGGATTTGGCTCAGCTGATTCACGATTTGAAGAATGCCAATAAAGATGCACGAGTGCACGTAAAACTTGTTTCAGAAATTGGCGTGGGCACCGTTGCTGCGGGTGTATCCAAAGCACATGCAGACGTCGTCTTGATTTCAGGTTTTGATGGTGGAACGGGAGCCTCGCCGTTAACTAGCCTTAAGCACGCGGGCACTCCTTGGGAGCTAGGGCTTGCTGAAACTCAGCAGACGCTCATGGTTAATGGCCTTCGCGATCGCATCGTTGTTCAAGCAGATGGTCAGTTAAAGACTGGTCGGGATGTGATTGTTGCGGCACTTCTTGGTGCTGAAGAGTTTGGCTTTGCTACGGCGCCACTTGTAGTCATGGGCTGCGTCATGATGCGCGTGTGTCATTTAGACACTTGCCCAGTTGGCATCGCAACGCAGAATCCGGTGTTGCGTGAGCGTTTCAGCGGCAAGCCTGAGTTTGTTGAGACTTTCTTTGAATACATCGCAGAAGAGGTGCGTGAGCACTTGGCGCAACTTGGATTCAGAACCTTAGAAGAAGCCGTTGGCCAAGTTGAAATGCTCGACACTGAGCGCGCAGTAACGCACTGGAAGGCATCAGGTCTTGACCTATCGCCGATCTTGGTAGTGCCACGCGTTGCCGCGGGTTCTCCTCGACGGGCAATGATCGCCCAAGATCACGGTCTTGAGGCTGCTCTGGATAACGAGCTCATTGCCATATGTCAGCCAGCACTCACCAAGGGTGAGCCGGTGCGCGCACAACTCACCGTTCGTAACGTCAACCGAACAGTTGGCACGATGCTTGGTTCTGAAGTCACTCGCAAGTACGGAGGCGAAGGCTTACCAGAAGGCACGATTGATTTGACCTTCGTTGGTTCTGCGGGTCAATCCTTTGGCGCATTCTTACCAAAGGGTGTCACCATGCGGCTTGAGGGCGATGCCAACGACTACGTGGGTAAGGGCTTGTCGGGTGGAAATCTTGTTGTCCGACCACATCGTGAAGCTACGTTTGTGGCCGAAGAACAAATCATCGCGGGCAACGTCATCGGTTATGGCGCCACCAACGGCAAGATTTTCTTGCGTGGGCGTGCAGGTGAACGCTTCTGCGTTCGCAACTCTGGAGCTACCGCTGTAGTTGAAGGCGTTGGCGATCATGCGCTGGAATATATGACTGGCGGAAGTGTTGTCATTCTTGGCACCACCGGACGCAACCTTGGTGCCGGTATGTCAGGCGGTGTTGCTTACATTCTTGATCTGGATCCGACAAAAGTTAATCCAGAAATGATCGATCTGGATCCATTAACTTCTATCGATGCTGATGAACTTCATTCGATTGTTCAACAGCACTTTGAAGCCACAGATTCCG
>JBIIAA010000085.1:0-8297 GCA_044240165.1 Candidatus Nanopelagicales bacterium | reverse complement strand
AACAGTGCTGCAGGTGCAGTTGTTTTGTTCGTCGCTTTCGCACTCTCGTTCCTGGCCTATCGGGTAATGATTTTCATCGGACGTTTGCCCGATGAGCCACGGTTGGTACAGACATGACGCCAACAGGAATCGGAGCGCTGCTCGGGCTGGCGTTCGCGCTAGGAATCTCCTTGATCATTTCGCGGACGATGGCTTTGCGCGGGCCATCGCTCATGGAACGCATTTCTCCATATGTTCCAGTGACTCGCGAAAGTTTGGCTCGCACACGAAATGAACCCGGACTAGTACAAGTCTTTGTCGCGCTACTTGAACCATTGCTACGCGATCGCAAGCTGCATAATCCGATCGAAGTCAGACTCGCGAACGCTGGTCGTCAAGGAACTGATCAGTTTCGATTGGAACAAGCGATCAGCGCGGGGATTGGTGCGACTCTTGGGCTGCTAGCAGGAGTCTGGGCAATAGCTTCGGGGACTTCCCCCGTAGCAATTGTGTTATTCACAGTGTTGGGCGGTTGTTTTGGTGCCGTGTTCTGGGATAAACAGCTCACACGTCTTGCGAAAAATAGAAAGAAACGGATCGGTCAGCAGTTACCGGCAGTTGCCGAGTTACTTGCTTTTGCGGTCGCAGCAGGGGAGTCCCCAGTTGCCGCAATCCAGCGAGTCAGTTCCTCAATGGCTGGTGAATTAGCCAAGGAGTTTCAAATCGCCTTTGCCGAAATCCGGACCGGAGCCTTGGTCGAGCATGCGCTCCATGGTGTTTCGCAACGAACTGGGAGCCCAGACATCGAGCGTTTCGTGGATGGGATTTTGCTCGCACTTGAGCGAGGTTCACCTTTGGCGCAGGTGCTCAGGGCGCAGGCTGCTGATGCGCGCGCCGCGGATCGCAGAGCTCTCCTTGAATCTGCGGGCCGCAAGGACGTGGCCATGTTGATCCCCGTTGTGTTCTTCATCTTGCCGACCGTTGTGCTGATTGCCATCTTCCCAGGGATTCAAGGTTTGAAGCTCATCGTCTCGTAAATGCCATGTCCGATCGAATAAAGGAGAAGAAATCATGAAGCTGGTTGTGAGCTCGATGGCGACTTTGAAGCAGGCAGTCACTCATCGGATGAGATTGATGATTCAGCATTGCAATGATCGCGGTGACGTTCCCGGCTGGGTGTTAGTCGCGGTGATGACCGCCGGACTTGTCACGGCAATTTGGTTGATTGCAGACGATGCATTGACTTCAGTATTCGATCGAGCTATGACTTCAGTTTCAGTGCGAAACTAATGCGCACTGATCGCAGGAATGCGAGAGTGCCAAGGATTATCCGCGTGGACGACCGGGGAAATTCCACTGTTGATTTTGCTCTGGTCGCACCGCTGCTTGTCGGGGTAGTTCTTGTGGTGTTGCAAGTTGCACTCGCGCTGCACATTCGTTCGACTTTGACTGCTGCTGCAGGTGAGGGTGCCAGGGTTGCGGCAATGGTTGGGGCCAGTCCCGCATTGGGTGAGCAACGCGCGCGCGAAGTATTGCAAGGCAACTTTTCTTCCAGTGTGATTACTCAAGTGCATGTGCGGCAGGTTCGCGAAGCAGGGCTAGTGCTCTCGCAAGTGACGATTGTGGCGCGGTTACCACTTTTGGGGTTGCTAGGTCCCGCGGTGCTTGAAGTGCGCGGCCGAGCAATTCAGGAGCGCGCATGAAAGATGGTCAGCGTTCAGATTCCGGATCAGCCATTATCGAATTTTTAGTGGTGGGGATATTGATTTTGGTACCTCTGCTTTATGCCACGTTGATGATTATTCGTGTTGAGGCAGCAGCCATGGCCTCTACCCAGGCAGTTCGTGAAGCAAGCCGGGCATTCATGATGGCCGACATTGCAGCACAAGGATTTAGAGATGCCCAGGTTGCCAGCAATCTTGCATTGGCTGATCAAGGATTTCAGGTGAGCCAGGATGCGCTAAAGATTTCATGTACCCAGCGCTGTCTAACCCCTGAATCACAATTGCAGGTTCGCTTATCTTGGACGGTAGATCTTCCTTGGCTGCCGCCGCCATTTTCGAGTTTTGTGGATGGCTACCCCATCAGTGCCGAGCAGGAACTCACGATCGATACCTATCGAAATTCGGTTGACTCATGATTCCAGTGGATTATTCGGAGCAGACGATCGCTCACAAGCGCGAGTATCAAAAGCTAACCGACCGGCAGCTAAACGAGGAAAAGGTTACCGCGCGGGGAATTAGTTGGCGGGGAAGTGACGAAGGCAGCATCCTCATTCTCGGCATCGGCTTGGTCGGCATTTGTTTGCTGGCAATTGCGGTCGTAACGGATACGACCAGCGCTTTCTTGCAGCGCCGAAGTTTGTATTCACTCGCTGACTCCGCAGCCCTTGCCGGCGCACAAGCCGTGGACTTAGCCAGTTATTACCGCAATGGTGCGGGAGAAACCACCCGGCTGAATTCTGGTGCTGTCACGAGTAAGGCGCGCGCCTTTCTACTCTCAGCATCCATTCAGCGGGAGCATCCAGGCCTGCGTGTGGATGGGGTGACATCGGACGGCTTAACTGTGCAAGTTGATCTCAGCGCGCCAATCACGTTGCCATTTCTTGGAGCACTCACGAGCGAAGTTATAGAGGTGAGATCAACGGCCCGGTTGGACTACCGACCAAGTGGGTCGGAGTAGCCCCGTAGTCTTAGTCCTTGTGACACCCATGGAAGCTACTGAGCGCCTTGCTGAATTAGCGAACACGCTCAAGAGCATCGAAACGGTGTTGGATCTACCCGCGATGCGCATCAGCATCGCTGACCTCGAAGAGCAGGCCTCGGCGCCTGATCTGTGGGACGACCAAGCAAAAGCCCAGGTCATCACCTCCAAACTTTCGTTCCAGCAAGGTGAGCTTCGCAAGGTAGAGGCTCTTCGGCGTCGGTTAGATGACGTGCCGATCCTGCTTGAACTGGCCGAGTCCGAAGGCGATCAAGCTTCAGCAGATGAAGCGATGAAAGAACTTGATGCGCTCAAGACATCAATCGCTGAGCTTGAAGTGCGCACGTTGCTTTCGGGCGAATATGACGCACGCGAAGCGCTCGTCACGATTCGATCCGAGGCCGGCGGGGTTGATGCTGCTGACTGGGCTGAGACTTTGTTGCGTATGTATACGCGTTACTGCGAGCGTCATGGTTGGCCTGTTGAGATTTACGAAACCTCATACGCCGAAGAAGCGGGAATCAAGTCGGCAACCTTTGCAGTGAAAGCTCCCTATGCCTACGGCACCTTGTCTGTTGAACAGGGCACTCATCGACTTGTGCGCATTTCACCTTTTGATAACCAAGGTCGTCGCCAAACTTCATTCGCTGGGGTTGAGGTGATCCCAGTAGTTGAGCAGGCGGAAACGGCCGACATTCCTGACGATGATCTGCGAGTTGATGTGTATCGCTCAAGTGGCCCGGGTGGCCAGGGCGTGAACACCACTGACTCCGCCGTTCGCCTGACACATATTCCGACCGGAATCGTGGTGTCTTGCCAAAACGAGCGCTCCCAGATCCAAAATAAGGCCACTGCCATGGTGGTCCTGCAAGCCAAGCTTTTGGCCCGCCAGCGCCAAGAAGACCGGGCCAAGATGGATGCGCTTAAGGGCGATAATTCAGGTTCATGGGGCAATCAGATGCGCTCATACGTGCTGCACCCCTACCAAATGGTCAAGGATTTACGTACGGAAACCGAAACTGGAAACACGGCAGCGGTGCTCGATGGCGAGATCGACGAGTTCGTGGAGTCCGGTATCCGGTGGCGCAAGCAGCAAGCGTCCGCAAATTCTTAAGCCCGGAGCCTTTACACTCGGTAAGTGATTCTCTTTGACCACGTGACCAAGCTCTACCCCAATCAGGAGCGCCCTGCCCTAGATGAGGTGTCCCTTGAGATCGAAAAGGGCGAGTTCGTCTTCCTCGTGGGACCCTCAGGTTCAGGTAAGTCCACCTTCTTGAGATTGATTCTTCGTGAGGAACGCCCCACGAAGGGTTCAGTTTGGGTCGCTGGCAAAGAACTCGGCACGCTGTCGAACTGGAAGATCCCGTACTTCCGTCGCCAAATCGGCACCGTCTTCCAGGACTTCCGGTTGCTGCCCAATAAAACGGTGGCTGAAAACGTCGCCTTCGCACTCGAAGTTATTGGCAAGCCCAAGGCTCACATCAACAAGGTTGTGCCAGAAGTTCTTGAAGTTGTCGGGCTTGAAGGAAAAGAAAATCGCCGCCCAGATGAACTTTCAGGCGGCGAGCAACAGCGTGTCGCTATTGCTCGCGCATTCGTGAACCGGCCGATGCTGTTGATTGCCGATGAACCAACCGGAAACCTGGATCCAGGCACCTCAGTTGGAATCATGCAGTTGCTTGATCGCCTGAATCGACTCGGCACCACAGTTGTGATGTCCACTCATGACAGCAACATTGTTGACCAGATGCGTCGACGAGTCATCGAACTTGATGGCGGCCACGTTGTGCGCGATCAGTCGCGCGGCGTTTATGGGTATGCCCAGTAATGCGCGCTCAATTCGTTGCCCGTGAGGTCAGTCATGGCCTTCGTCGTAACCTGACGATGACTCTTGCAGTGATGATCACTGTCGCTGTTTCACTTGGTTTATTTGGCGGCGCGCTCTTGTTGCGCGCGCAAGTTTCCACGATGAAAGACTTTTGGTACGACAAAGTTGAAGTCAGTCTTTTCTTGTGCGGCAGCGGCAGTGACGCTCCATCTTGCGCTGGTGGTGCTGTCACCAAGGCCCAGCGCGATCAAATCAAAGCCGACCTTGAAAACTTGAAGCCACTTGTTCAAGAGATTTATTACGAATCACAAGCTGAGGCGTATCAACGTTTCCAAGAACAATTCAAGAACTCACCAATTGCTGCGAATGTGCGTGAGAGTGCGTTGCCGGAGTCTTTCCGCATCAAACTTTCTGACCCAACCAAATACGAGGTTGTCGCATCGGCATTCGCTGGGCGGCCAGGAGTGGAGCAGGTCAATGATCAGCGCCAGATTCTGGATAAGTTCTTCAAATTACTTGGTGGATTACAGGCAATCGCGTTAGTTATCGCGCTCACAATGCTTGTGGTTACGGTCTTATTGATCGTGAACACCATGCGTGTGGCAGCGTTTAGTAGGCGACGCGAAACCAGCATCATGCGACTCGTGGGAGCGTCCAACTTCTATATTCAGCTGCCCTTCTTGTTGGAAGCTGCGTTTGCTGCTGGGGTTGGAGCAATCCTTGCCATTGGCGCGTTGGTATTGACCAAGGCTGTTCTTGTTGATGCAATCGTTGCACCATCATTTGCTTTCACTTCATTTGTCGGCTGGGATGCGGTCTTGGCGATTGCGCCAATCCTGTTGCTCACGGGCATCGTGCTAGCTGGACTTGCTGCGTTCTTCACCTTGCGCAAGTATCTGCGAGTCTGATTTCACGCCGATGTCAGGACCAACGCCCGAACTTATTCCACTTCCGCGACCTATCTCGCGTCGTGGAGGATTTTCCTTAATCTCCTTCGGGATCGTCTTTGCGATTCTTTACGCAGTTGTTGTTCACTTCTACAACGCTGAAGGCGGCAACCTTTCTAAGAGTCAACTTGGTGAAACCGCAGTTCCCGGGATTATCGTGACTGTGGATCCGGTTGATCTCAACGCTGAAAAAGATCGAGTGTCGCTCAACATCAGTTTGGCTGCACAGGGCCGGGGAATTGTTGATGCCAATAACAAGTTGATCCGGGCAACACGGATTCTTGTCACGAGCTCACTTGGCACTCAAGAAGTGAAATACCCTGCGGGCGAACCGCTGGGAAAGTTTGAATCAATTATCGGTATTGATGGCGAACAGGCGCTGTATCCCTTCGACTCCCATCTTGGGGTAATCGGAATTAGCGCAGAGTCATTCCAACTGAACAATTCAGGTGGCCAAGATTCTTTGGGTCAGGTCAAAGTCGGAGTGCAACCAGGCGGTGGGGTGAGCGGTTGGGACACCATCAACGATTACCCCGCGGCAATGAGCGTTGGAGCTGAGGGATCCCTTTCTTTCTCGCGCTCATTTTCTACGCGAGTCTTCGCAGTGTTGATGCTGGTTCTGGTCGTTCTGCTTTCTGGAGTGGCGTTGTTCATCGGCTGCATGGTGTTTACAAATCGCCGTAAAGCTGAAGTTGGGCTGATGGCTTGGGCCGGTGGCGTGCTGTTCGCGTTGCCATTGCTGCGCAACTACTTGCCTTACGCGCCGCCCGTGGGTGCGGCAATTGATATCTATGTCTACCTCTGGGCAATCGTTGCTGCCGTGATTGCCGTTACAGTTCTCGTATTCGCGTGGTTACGCCAGAACCGCGCCGTCCTAGAAGCTGCACGAGAGAAGACCAATGGCTCGTGAACAGGGGCGGAAGTTAATCGCCCAAAACCGCAAAGCGCGACACGACTATGCAATTGAAGACGTGTTCGAAGCTGGCATGGTGCTTGTTGGCACCGAAGTAAAGTCACTTCGAGCCGGTCGTGCCACCCTCACTGACGGCTACGCCAGTGTCGACGATGGTGAAATCTGGTTGCGCGGTGTTCACATTCCTGAATATGACTTAGGCACTTGGACAAACCATGAGCCTCGTCGGCCCCGCAAACTCTTGATGAAGAAAGACGAGATTCGGCGCATTGTTAAAGCCACAAAGGAATCAGGATTGACGCTGATTCCGCTCTCTATCTATTTCAATGATGGTTACGCCAAGGTTGAAATCGCGTTGGCTCGCGGTCGTAAGTCATATGACAAGCGCCATGCCATTGCTGAGCGCGAATCTAAGCGCGAAGCTTCAAAGGCCATGGGTCGTGCATCAAAAGGTCAGCGCGAGTAACACTTTCTCAGTCACTCATAGTGGAATCGGCATGACGCGATCCGCAACTCATCACCGACGACTTTGTAGACAAAGCGATGTTCGTCATTGATTCGACGCGACCAGTAGCCATGTAATCCGTGTTTGAGAGCTTCAGGTTTTCCAATGCCAACATTGGGTTCATCAGCATCTGCGCCACGAAGTACGTCACGAATTAAGGTGTTGATGCGCTTGAGTATCCGTCGATCTTGTTGTTGCCAATACCCGTAGTCTTCCCCAGCATTTTCGTCGAACAGAATTTTCACTCAGCGAGATCCTGCGCGATGCCTTGGCCAGCTTCAAGGCGCTCAATCGAGGTAAAGAGGCGTCGAGCGTTGGCTGGGTTACGAAGGAGGTAGGCAGTTTCCTTGAGTGATTCGTAATCTTCAAGGCTCACGATCACCACGGGGTCCTTACCCGCGCGAGTAACAACCACCTCTTCGCGATCTGCCAGGACTGCATCGAGTGTGGATGCAAAATTCTCTCGAGTCTGCGTATACGTCATGGTCTTCATGAAACCTCCAATACCTGTACAGAAAACTGTACGTTAGGCAGCATTTCAGCGCAACTCTGGCCAGTCACCCAGTCTGCACAAACCCTCATGAACTAGTCGGCGAGTGACGGTGTTTTGTGGATGAAAACCGCAAGTGCGTTCACTTTGGATATCGGAACTACGGGGCGATAAGTCGAAAGATTTCGGATTTAGCCTCAAGGGATTTACCATGGCCCCGAGCCCTTGGGCTTAATGCATCTAAATAATTCAACAGGGGGTGAACGGTTTCGACGGACAGATGGTTTGACCGGAGAAGCGTGTCGAGAATCAAGGTGATCTCGTTAAGAATCCTTGAAAATAATAACTGCCAATAAAACGCAGTCTGCAGACGCTTACGCCCTCGCGGCATAAGTAAATATCTGCCGTCAGCCCAACGCGTCCCCGAGTTGGGGTCTGACGTCGCTAGGGGACTCACCAAAGGCATCGGTCACGGGTGCTAGAGGAAAGCTAAACAGTGACTGGATCGTCCATTGCAGTGCCGCACGAAGCATTGGGATCAAGACAGCGATAGCGCGGCTACACACGTAGAAGAACGGAAGAATCCTGCACGGACCCGGGTTCGATTCCCGGCACCTCCACAATGACGAAGGCCCAGTCCTATTTGACTGGGCCTTCGTCATTCTCACAGTCTCTTTGCTGTATTCCTTACTTCAGTAGTGCTTCTCAATAATTTTGCGCCATGCTTTGCCTATCACCGCAATTTGGGGAGACCTTTTATGTGCTGCTTCGTACTCGTACTTGGACTCCTAGGCCCGCGCCTAGCCTTCCTTTGGGCATGGCTATTCACCCCGCGCGTGACTGACGCATTCACCGGTGGCTTCTGGCTGCCGCTGCTCGGATTGATCTTCTTGCCATGGACGGCACTTGCCTACATCGTGGTGTGGTCATTT
>JBIIAA010000084.1:0-8764 GCA_044240165.1 Candidatus Nanopelagicales bacterium | reverse complement strand
TTAATTCCTTAGATTCAGCAAACATGAATTTCGAATTCAATCTGAACCAGACTCTGAGGCCAAGGGACTCTGTTCCAATGCGAAGTGTGGGTGATCTCCTAATAACTTTTGACTTTAGCCGTGGGGCACCGCATGTCGACTTGGGTTTATCCCGGTGGGGAACGGGAAGCTGTCAAAGCAGTAGTGACAAAAGCGGATGTTGGTCTCAAGTCGTGGATCTTGATAACTCAGGATTCGCTAACGGTTCTGTATCCACAGACGGACTCTTTGGTGAAGCGGTAGTGAATCTGACCGCTGCGGGTATTTATGGACTGTCTTCCTGTTCTGCCTTCAATTCTGCGACTCTGGTCAGCCGTGCATCTGCTGCATTCAACTCAATAGTGTCCGACTTCACTTCGCCCGCAAAAATTTCAATGAGTAATTGCGCAAAGGCCACAATCAATGCTGTAGGAGATCCTGGAAGTTCAGTGGGTGTTAGAACATTTGTGCTCCATTACGATCTTGCGCCCTTAGGTGGAGCTCAAGGGGTAGAGGATGTTCCAACCAGCCCTAATCAGTCATGCACTATCGCGATGCCAGCCGGATCGTGCGAGATTTCTGGCATTAAGTCAGGAAGTTACTGGGTTGAAGAAGTAATTGCACAGCCAGAATATGAAAAGCAGGCAAGCCAATCACTGACGGCTGTCGGTGATTCTCGGACGCTCCTAACGTTCGCTGCGTCTCCGATTCGCTAGTCATGACGGACACTGACAGGTTGGTCGGGTAATGGATGCCGTTGCAGGCGTTAGATTTTACTGAAGATCGTCATAACGCTAAGAGCCGCGGGGCCCACGGCAATGATCATGATGCCAGGTAAGAAACACAGAATGACCGGTAAAAGTATTTTTACTGGAACTTTTTGCGCGGCTTCTTTTGCTCGATCTCGACGCCTGCTGCGCATGTCTTCAGATTGTTCACGAAGTACAGCAGTGATTGGCACACCAAGGCGATCGACCTGAATCATCGCCGTAGCATCGCGTTCATTTAGCTCTTAGGCGCTGCGATGAGTCGCAAACTGTGATGAACCTGAGAACTTTCGAAACCATTGACTAGCAAGTTTCGCGGCTTCGCTTAAAGTTCCTGGTTCCTCAAAGAGATGAGTTGCACCATTGACAATCTGCAACTCACTGCGACAAAGCAAATGCTTCTTGGCATATCGGTTGAGTTCGAGCACTTCGTGGTCACGTCCGCCGACAATCAACAAGGTCGGCGCTTTCACGAGCTGCAAACTTAAACCAGCGAGATCTGCACGTCCCCCGCGCGACACAATTGCGGCGATGGTGTGGTCATTTGCGGCCGCAACGAGTGCAGCTGCGGCGCCGGTGCTGGCTCCAAAATAGCTAAGGGCCAGATCTCGGGTTACTTCTTGATTACGCAGCCAGTCACGCGCGGTAATCAGCCGTTGAGCAAGAAGTTGAATGTCGAAAACATTTCTTCGATCCAGAGCTTCTTGTTCAGTCAATAAGTCGAAAAGCAAGGTGCCCAAACCATCCCGCTGTAGTGCATTGGCTACTGCAATATTTCTTTCGCTCAATCGGCTACTTCCGCTGCCATGAGCGAAGACCACCAACCCAAGACTGCCTTTGGGAATTGTCAGGCTTCCCGGTAATGAATCTCCGTGGCCGATCGGGATCTGAATTACTTGATCTATTGCAACTTGATTAACGTTTACTGATGCGCTGCCAGCTTGAGGATTGAGATAGTTCTGTACCTCTTCATCGCTAATTTCGTTGAATCGCTCATAACGCTGTCCAACAGATCCGAAATTTATGGGTGTTTCAAGAGATATCACCTCGTCCGCCAGGCTTCCCAAATAATCGACAGCCTCTTCAGAGGCAGTGGGAACGGCGACCACAATTTGGCCGGTATTCATTGCTCGAAGGGTGATCACGGCAGCCGCTGCGGTTGATCCGGTGGCCATGCCATCGTCAATGAGAATTACGGTGCGACCAACAAGATCAATGAGTGGCTTGCCGCGGCGGTACAGCGCAATACGCCGATCTAACTGAACCTGCTGCCGAGCGATAAGTCGTTCCAGTTGGGTATCGCTGACTCCAAGTTGGTGGCGTTCGAGTTGATTGATCACCAAGGCGTTGTTCTCGCTGATGGCTCCGATTGCAAATTCGGGATTGATAGGCGCACCAATTTTGCGCACCACAAGAACATCAAGTGGCGCTTGGAGAATCTTGGCAACTTCAAAGGCAACCGGCACGCCGCCACGAGGCAGAGCGAGAATGACTGGGTTTGGAAACCTGCGCGGAGCGAGCGCGTGACCTAACTGTTTTCCGGCCGATTGACGATCAACGAACATCCGCAATCCCTTCGATTGCAACTATCCTTTGCCAATCAGAAGCGCCCGCGAAGGGATAAAGGTCAGTAGACCGAGCACTGACTGTTTATGGCGAGGCAATGTTAGGACCGCCAGGTGGCTCGCGGCGATGCAGATCATCTAGGTACTCGCGCCATTCTTGAAGGTCTGGGTCAGTCTCGTCGATTTTTGGCTGAGCTTGCTCGTTGAGTCGTTCTGCTTGTTGAGCTTCCCCTTCGAGTTTTTTAAGGTTCGCTCTCCACTTGCTCGTAAAACCTTTGGTCACACTGCCTTCAGTGCGGTACCGGTACCAGATCCAGCAACAGATGATTCCAATCAGTGGCCATTGGACGCTATACGCCCATGCTCGACTGACGCCTTCACTCGCGCGGCGCACCTCGATTACCGTGAAAGTTGTGCACAAGGCTGTGGATATGACCAAGGGGATATCCAGTTGCCAAAGATCCCTGAGCCTTTTGGCCTTTCTCTCTTTTGCCGTAAGCGGCAAAGGGGGTCTTTCCTCAGACATGGGAAGACTCTAAAGGAGTTGACGCGTTGCTTGCCACGGTGGCTTTCAACCCAGTGAAAATAAGCGCAGTAAAGATGCACTCAGCGGCAATGACCGTGAGCAAGATGAGTTGCCAACTTGTTGAGCCGTCGGACAAAGCCTCACTCAAGAGCAGTGCGATGGGAAAGCCAATCATCAGCAGAATGATCCCGGTGAGACGACGAGGCCCGTTGATTGACACAAACCACAGCCAACCAAATAGGAGCAGTAGTAGCGAGCCGATGAGCGCGCCCGGGTTGGGGCCAAATAACGAAGCAGGGACTCTGATACCAGCTATCTCAACGATGGTCACGAGTAGCACCATCGATGCAACCTCTGGGTAGTTACGCAGCACGTTCGCGACTCGAGCATTGCGTCGGCTGGAGAGCTGGGATCGACGCTTTAATGCAGTATCGATGAGCGCAGGGATCAGGAGAGCAAGGGCAAGAATCGCAAGGGGGGCGAAGGCGCCTAAAGTCGCTGCAGAGGGTTCGACTCCTATGCGAGACATGGTGATAGATATAGCAATAGCGAATGCCATCAGGATGAATTCCATTCCGGCAAAGCGAATAATCATTTCACGTGACCCAGATGATGTTTTCAAAGTTGGTAAAACTCTGGTGCGCTGAATCCAACCGAAGTAAATGAGCCAACCAAGCAAGGTAGCTTTCAAGATAATGAGAGAGCCGTAAAGGGTGCCGACGAACCCACTGATTGAACTCTCTCGAAGCGAGGCGTTGAGTAGCCCGGTTTCGGCTAACACGATGACGCACCACAGTGCTAGCAGACTAAATCGAGGTAGGAGTAGCGCAGCAGCTTTTTGATCCATGAGTAGAACGCCAACAACAACCGCGAGTCCGCCAACCCACAGTGACACTGCTGCAATATGAATTGCCAAGCTGATGGTTATCGATGCGTGTGTGCCAGTGAAACCGCCGTGACCTAAGAAGGCCGGAGCGCCACAGGCAAGGAGTACGCAAGTTGCCGCAGCGATCTTTGTCACCTGTGCCAGCGAGCGCTGCAACATTAAAATAAATACCCAGGCGATTGCGATAGCAAGAAACTGAAAGGCGAAGACTCGTCCGATGTAGGTCGACCCTAAAAACGACCACCAGGTTGCGGGCTTCAGAGCATCAAAGGATGAAATAGCCTCGACATCGGACACGGTGAAGATCAAGAGCGCCGCCAGGGTAGCGAACCAGATCACTGCCCAGCCCCAAGCCCAGTTCAGTACTCGACGGGAAGATCCGGGAATGAGAAAGGCGCCAACGACCAATGCGCCAAGGGTGAACATTGAAGCTAGATCACGGGTGTAACGCAGAACTGGCAGACCCCAGGTGGTCAATGCCGGGGGAACGGGTAAACCGGGGTACTGCTGAACAACAAGAAGCCCAGTAGCCCAAAACAGCACCACTAAAACCAAGAGTCCCGCCCACAGGCGAGTCCCAATGCGAAAATTCACTCCTGGAATGTACCGAAGGACGGCGCGTTCTGGTTAGGGCTTTCTTTCATCACGGTGGTGAAGACAGCACCCAAGAGCGCGGCTACACATACGTAAGTCATCCACATAGCAACAAGGCGCGCGTGTGAATGATTATTCGGTGTGATGCGCCCGGCGCGAGTGCGTCCGACAATCGCAGTGGTGACGAAGGTCAGAACCGACAAGTGGATAGCCGTTGCTATTGCCAACCAGAAGGTTGCTGAAGCGTAAGCGCCATCGGCCGGACCAAAAGGGAAGGTCGATAGCTGAACAATTTGAGCGATGAAGGCGACCAAAATAATGAGTGAAGAAAGAATCGCTCCGAGCATCAAGCGTCCGGTGTGACCCTGGGCGATTCCCTTTACACCCCACCACATGCAGATAGTGCCCAAGATTGTGCCTGCCACGATTGCCCAGAATGGCCAGTCGGCTGCCCAGTGATTCTTGGGTGGCGCCCAAGCGCTATTTACATTGAGTGACCACAAGTACACATAGGCAATGAGCAGAGCGACAACGCCCGTCGCGTCAGAAACGATACAAAGCCACACACCTAAACGGTTGCGACGGGCATTAACCTCAACCGGTTCGCCAGTTGTTGGGTACAGCGCTGGGGATGTTTGCGCGCTCATCGTGCTCCCACCGTTTCATTGTCGTCTTGATCAAGTTGTTCTTGGACCTTTAGGTATGGATCAGGGACGCCATATCCATAAGGATCGCTGGTGACCACTGGAAGTACAGGGAAGTTTTCAAGCGGTACTGGAGTCTGGGTTTGCCATTCAAGGGTCTTGGCACCCCAAGGGTTTGATGGCGCAATTTTGCTGCTGCGCCAGGACGTGATGATTGCGTAAAGGAAGATCAACATGCCGATGCCAATGAAGTAAGCGCCAATTGTTGAGATCCAGTTAGAGATTTCGAAGGCGTTATCGAACTGCAGCACCCGGCGTGGCATGCCTTGCAGGCCAGCAACGAACATCGACAAGAAAGTCACTTGAAAAGCCAAGAATGCTGTCCAGAAACCAATCTTTCCGAGACGATCGTCGAGCATGCGACCGGTCATTTTTGGGAACCAGTACGCGATAACTCCCATGGCACCGAAGAGACCCGCACCCATCAGCATGAAGTGGAAGTGGGCAACCACAAACATGCTGCCGTGCATGTATTGGTCAACAGGTACGTCAGACAGGTACACGCCTGTAATGCCACCGATGATCTTGTTGAAGATAACGGCGTAGACGGCCATCATCGGGAGGCGGTTCCAAGCTTTACCTCGCCACATAGTGCCAAGGGCAACGAGCACCAAGAAGCCGAATGGAATCGAGATGAGTTCAGTGGACAGCATGAATGGATACCCAGCCGCCGGTGCAAAACCAGTCATATACATGTGGTGAACCCACACGACCGCACTGATTCCGACGACACCAGCGAAGCCTGCAACGGCCAATTTGTACGAGAACAGTGGTTTTCGCAAGAAGACCACCATAAGTTCCAAGATGCCCGCTGTTGCCGGCACGACGATGACGTACACCTCTGGGTGGCCCAAGAGCCAGAAGAGGTTCTCGTAAAGCCAGACGCTGCCGCCTTGCTGCGGAATGAAGAAGGAAGTTCCGAGCGCTTTGTCGCTTGCCGCAAGAATTTGTGCGTACTGGAACATCGGAAACCAAATCAAGCCCATGATTGCAGCTGCCAGCGTGCCGATGACGAAGATCGGTGTGCGAGCCCATGTCATTCCGCGAGCTCGCATCGTGACGATCGTGGTGATGAGGTTGACGCCAGCAATGCCCGTTGAGAAAGCAAAAGTAATGATGCAGACCTGGTAACCGATCATGCCGATTGGAGCCTGGGTGCCAAGCGGCTGATACACAGTCCAGCCATCGCGAATGCCGCCCATAACCAAGTTCAAGACAAGTGGTGGAACGGCTGCGAATAGCAGCCAAAAACTCAATGCGTTAAGACGAGGAAAGGCCATGTCGCGTGCGCCGATCATCAGCGGCATGATGAAGTTACCCAAGGGGCCAGCCACAACGATGATCATCGCGATGATCATGACGATGCCGTGGGTGCCGATGAGTGAGTTATAGAAGTTCGGATCGAAAACCTCGCGCCAGGTGGCACCAAGTTCGGTACGAATCAGCATCGCAAAAAATCCACCAAACCCAAACAAGACAAGCGCCATGATGAGGTATTGGATTCCGACAACTTTGTGGTCGGTTGTGTATTTCCAATATTTCATACGGCCTTGGCCCTTGCCGGCCATGTATTCAGCATCGTCATGAGTGAGGTCGTGACCCAATGCCCAGCGAATTGGGCCAGCAAAGGCGCCAATGCCAGCCATGAAGCCAATGACCCAAGCAGCAAAGGTGCAAAACACTAATGCGTTCAGACCAACCTGCGAGAAGTCAGCGGTCTGGGTGCCCCAAGGCACCAACTTGTCGCCGATGACGTAGGTGATTACTGCCGCGCCGATGCCACCGATGAGGCCAGTGAAAATATTGGCTCGAAATAGAAAGCCGCCTGGCTTACCGTGTTGCTTGGGCTGGGGCACAGCCTTTTGCTCATGAATTACTGCAGTCTGGCTCATACTGTTCTCTTTCCGCCCCGCTCGCGAATCCACGAGTCAAACTGTTCTTGAGTTACTACCTGGACCTTGGTTTCCATGTATGCGTGATGGAGGCCGCAGAGTTCAGCGCAGCGAATGTTGAAGGAGCCGAGCTTGTTCGCGGTGAAACCGGTATTCGTAATGGCACCTGGGTTTGCATCGATCTTGACGCCCATTTCAACCACCCAGAAGCTATGAATAACGTCCTTTGACGTGACGTTGAAGTAGATCGGCGTGTTGATTGGTATGACAAGGAGGTCGCTCTGGATTTTTTGCTGGTCAGGGTATTCAAATGTCCACAACCACTGCTGGCCCGTAACGTTGACGTCAATTGGCTTGGTGGCGTTTGGCTGCTGACTTGATGGGGTTGAGCCATAAGAATCTGCAGTGATCGTTGCTAGTTCCACTAAGCCCCAGATCACGAGGAACGCAGCGAGCAGGCTTGTTGCCCCGATCCAGCCGACCACCGCAACTGCGTTGGTTCGGATAGCTGGCGATTCCTGCATTGGTGGTTCTTCGCCCTTGACCAGGCCCCAGCCAAAGAGGCTGTAGATCAAGACCGAAGCAGTAGCGGCCATCAGTGGTGCAGAGACCAATGTGAAAACGAAGATCGTGGTTTCAAGTTCTTCCATGATGGAGGAAGCTGGTCCGCCAGACAGTTGAAGGAAGTGAATAACAAGCCAAGCGATCGGGATAATGATGATGTTGAGGGCGATGAAGATGATGAGGATGCGTCGCACGTAAGGCCGCGAGAACCATTCCTTCATCCGATGGGTGGAGTCAGGCCGATTCGTTGGTGATTCTGGCTGATCTGTATCAGTTTCGATTGACATTTCAGACCACCGTGACCGTTCCGCTCATCATTCCTCGCTCACTCATGACTCCTCCGAACATTACGTAGCCATTACCGCAAGGGTCTTCGCAATTCCAGACATAGTTTCCAGGCGCGCCTGTTACGAAGGAGAACTCCATGACTTCTGGCTTTGGATAGCCGTTTGCCAAGCTTTTTGCATTATTGCCAACTGCCAGCATCGGAACGCTCACGAAAAAGTAAGGCTGAGATGACTGCGGGTATTGGTGAATGGTGAACGTGTGAGCGACATCTGCTGGATCGATTTCAGTTTTTGCAACTCCGTTGAACTTCACAGTTCCGTCAACTGTGCCGTGCACTTTGGCGAAGTAGGGGTTCCAGACTGTGGTGGAACTGTCGTACTGATGCACTGTCACTGTCACGAGGGAGTGAGCTGGCAATTCCAGTGAAGTTGATGGTGAGTAGAAAGGCCAGCCGAGTTTGTCGACAAAGTCATACATGCCACCCGTTGGGCCAGGATTATTGGCGGTGCTATTTGGGTAGATGGAAAGATCCAGTGTTGCGTGCGGCAGGTTCCCTTGCGGAGTCGCTGCAGTACCGGAAACCTTTGCCTGAAGAGTCGCAGGCTCGGCCTGTACACCCATCAAAAACCATACAGAGCCGGCCACGATTCCCGCGCCAATTAACACTGTGAGCACAGTGAAAAGGAGTCTTTTCACGCCACCCCGCCATTTCGTCTATGCCATCACCGCAGGTAGGTGAATTCGGAGAGAGACTATCGTTATCCAAGGCAAAAGGTGAACTTAATCCACGGAAGAGTGAGGAGTTTATGAATAATTCATTTAGCACCTTTTTCGCCGTCAACACTTTTGACCTTTTTGCCTTGGTCAATCTGGTCTTGATCGGTCTTTGGTATCTCTGGGCCGTGCGACGAGTTCAGCAAACTGGTAGTTGGAATCCTTGGCATACCTGCGCATTTTTTG
>JBIIAA010000027.1:0-18066 GCA_044240165.1 Candidatus Nanopelagicales bacterium | reverse complement strand
ACTCACGCGAAACGCACCGATCGACTCTTTGCGAATCACCAACTCTTGGCCCTGAGCCACTTTGTGGTAGCACGACACATCCAGCATGAGTGGGTTTGCGCCCATCCAAGGCATGGCTGCCAGTAAAGGTTCGCTGCGAAACAGCACCGAAACAGGCTCACCAATGACATTCATGCCTTTGAGGTAAATCGTGTGAAGAACCTGATCTCCGGCAACTAAGCCCGGCTTGAGACCAGCGCACCCGCGGTTGCGATAGACCACTTTCCCATCTGCATCAACAATGTCGCGCTGGGCAACTGCCATCGTGGCCTGCGGGAAGGCCTGTAGATCTTTGACCTGATCAGCAATGGCCGTGGCTTTGAGGAGATCGTCTTGGCAGACAAGTTTGATGAATTCGCCGGTCGCAGCCAAAGTACAGGCCGTCCAGTTTTCCGCGGCCGTGGTGCCAGCAGGCTGCTGGACTATTCGAATCCGGGAATCTGTGAGGGATTCGAGGTATTCGGCGGATGAATCAGTGCCGCCGCCTTCGCTGAAAATGATTTCGAGGTTGCTGTAGGTCTGGCTCAAGACTGACTCAGTGAGGTCTCGAAGATGGGGCATTCCGTTAAACACGGGAACGACAATCGAGACCAGAGGCAACACGAGGCTAGTATCGCGCTTCGTGGGCAAAGTATTTGCAATCAGGGCCACCTGGGTGGTGTCGCTGCTCACCCTTGCCGTGACCGCCGCGATTCTGGCCATGGTGCTTCGTTCCCTTGAGAGCGAGGCTGGACAGGGCAACATTCCGACGGCTCTCACTGCGTTGGCTGTCATCTTTTTGGTGTTCGGGGTCGCCGGGCTGATCAAGCGCATCGATCTGTCGCTCCATGCGGCTTTTGCTTGGATGATTGGTGTTGCTTCCTTCGCGTTCGCATTCGTGCCCTGGGCATTCTTGACTTGGGGCGATAAAGCCCAAGCCGCTGTGCTTTATCGAGGTCTTCGTATTCCGCAGGGCATCGAGCGTTTTTGGGACTTAGCGCTCGTGACGCGCAGCGTCGATTGCGATGCCTGGGGCTTTAACGTTTTCGTTGACAACAACGGCTGCCTGCAAGACGCGGCGATTTACGGCCCAGGAATGCTGTGGCTGCAATACGTACCTTTTAGCCTGTTCTCATTCGCCCATGTACTGGCCCTTGGGGTCGCGATGATGGCGATTTCTTCGCTCGCTCTTGTCTGGCTAGCTCGACAATCCACCGGTCTTGGCCAAGTCACCCTTCTTGCGGCTGCCCTGGGCACTCCATGGTTGCTTTTGCTCGAGCGCGGAAATATTGACGTGGTCTTGATCTGGGTCGCAATTGTGGCCGTGATCATCATTCGTCGGTGGCCATCGCTGCTCACCTGGTCGATCGCTGCTGGTTTGCTGTGGGTCGTTGGTACATGGAAGTACTACCCATTCGCGATGGGGATCATGCTGATTCCAGTGTTGCGTTTGCGTCGAGGTTGGATAGTTCTTCTCGCCTACGGTGTCGCTTCTGTGGGGTATGTGCTTGGCACCTGGTCAAATTTCAAATTCAGTATGCAATCCAATTCAAATATGACCGAAGTTGGCGACTACGTGGTGTTGGGCCGTGTGCCCGTCGTCTCGCGCATGTTTGGCTCCGTTTTTCCATCACAGGGAATTCAGCTTGGCGACGTGCTGGTCTTTCTCTTAGCGCTGTGCGCTGTGCTTTGGGGAGTATGTATAGCCATTCAATTTGCGCGACGCATAAAGATCCCTGCAGTGCATGAATCAATGCTTGGTGCTGCTGGCAGTGGGCTCTTCCTGGCCAGTGTGCTCGTTGGTGGATTTGGCTGGGCTTACAAGGCAGCCTTCTTACTACTCGGCGTTCCGCTTTTATCTTGGTTGGTCATGCAAAAGAACCGGCAGGCAATTTTTGCTGGAGTTACAGGCTTAGCGCTGACTGCTGTGTGTTCGATCGTGGTGTGGAACACCTTGCTCGCAAGCCTTGCTGGAATCATCGCCGCATCGATTATGGCTGGGTTGAGTTTCTCTCTGATGGTTTTGTCAGTCGCAAGGCAAATGCGCTCTCGCGCAACTTCTGAAGGGTAGTTCGTGAGCAGATACCTGGAGGCGCTCAAGCGTCCATCAAACGCAATCTTCGCTGTGGTGCTGATAGTGCTCACAGCGGGCGTATGGACTGTGGTGTTTTTTGGCGGCGTACTGAGCCGCGACCTTGATGGTGGAATTTTCGTTTCGGTTGCATCCGCGATGCGGTCAGGATCACCGCTGTATGCCGGAGTTCTTGATAATAAGGATCCGTTGTTTTTTGGTGTGATGGCTGGCTCCGGTGCGATTTCACCTGTGCTGATGTTTGTACTTGACTGGATGTGGCTAGCCATCGCAAGTTATGGCTCGTTCTTGCTGGCTCGCAAAGTCATGCCGCTCTCGACAGCCTTTCTCGTAGCGCTTGTCGCAACGCCATTCATTCTTGTCGGACCCTTCTACAGCCCGGGACTCACGAATACGCCTGGGTCAGCTGTTGCACTATTGGCATTGGGCTTACTCCTTAATCGCAAGGCAGTGGCTGCTGGCATCGCCCTTGGCGCACTCCTATTTCTTAAGCTCACTGTATTTCCAGCGATTCTTATCTGCGTTCTCGTTGCCTTATGCATTCCAACTTGGCGACGAACAATCCTTCGCCTCTTGGTGGCCTTCGCGGCGACAACTTTCGCAGGGCTTGTACTGCTCTTCGCCTTTGGATCGCTATCTGGTTATTTCGATACGTTTGGGCACAATCGTAAGTACGCCTCCGATGTGATGACGTATTTTGGTTTCGAAGATTCACCAATGGGTCACATCAATCGCCTTCGAGATTCTTGGACAACAGGTGAGTGGCTTGCCATTGCTGTAGTTCTCGTCATTGCGGTTCTTGGAATAATTCGCCTAAAGCCCTGGCAGTCAACTCAACGCGACGAACAGCGGCTCATTGCCCTCTGGTTGCCGATAACACTCGTGCTTGTGGGTCTTTCTCTCGCAATGACATTCGTTTGGTCCCATCACACCCAAGCCATCTACCTAGTCTCAGTGCTCGCAGTGATTGTCTTCGCGGCAGTTGTTTCAGGCAAGAAGTTGCGGTGGCTGACCTGGATTCTTGTGTTGGTCGCCACCTGGATCCTGAGTGGTTGGCTCACTCCGTCGAATTTTGTTGATTCTTGGGACGCACGCAGGCTTGCCTATGACACGTCGATAGCTGCCGTTCATGAAGTGCCCAAAGATGCTGTGCTTCTTAGCACCATTCCGCTGAACGATTTTACTTTCGCCAGACTCGGCACAAATGATGATCGCGGTTTTATGACCGGAGTTCCATCGCGCGCTCATCTGGCTTGCCCGGCTTTTCACTTATATGACTTTTCTCCAGCGGAAGATTTTGCTGCATTGAATAGTTGCATCCAAAACGTTGACGCGATTTTGTTGACCGACAATTTTGTGAACTTCGGTAATGGTGGTCGAGCACCTTTTGCTCGTCCGATCCTGGATTACGTAGCTAACGCGTTCACTTGTATCAAGGTTGATACGAGTCAGATCTGCCAGCGAAAAGCTACGCCCTAATTTCGCTCAGGATAATTACATGCAGGTGCTTGGATTCAGTTTCAAGATCGTTGCATCCGCGTTTGTGTAGACAACCGTGGCGAATGGCTCCCAGTTGCGTGTCTGGGTGCGAATTGGATCCACCCAGATCCAGGAAACTCCCGCTTCGCACAGTGGCGCAAGAGTGTCGCTACTTGGGCGATCAATAAATGCCCACTCTTCACGCTCTCGAGTTAAGAGTGAATCAGTAAGTGAGGTAGGCCCGTACATTGCCTGATAAATAACAGCGGAAGCAAAGGTGCGCATTCCAGTGAGGGCTGGAACTAGTGACCCAGCGGTGAAGTTCGTTGCGAGAAGATCGTCAGATTGCGCATGCGACTTCAACCAGTCCGCAGCAGCAACATGTTGATCGCTCCACTGTGTGGTGATTGTTGTGTCAAGCGAAGTCACAAACGGAAGAAACGGGCCAAAATACTCCAGGCTCAATGGTGGTAGAACGCCTACCTTGTCGGACCCAATTCCGAGGAAACGTCCTTGCGCAGAGATTCCGACAAGGGCCAGCAAGCTGATTGCTAATACTGCTGTCTTAAGCAGGTGTTGTTTAACCGTGAGTTTGGCGACAAATGCAGAGAGCAACACGACTACGACAACGGCCGCAAGTGGACCGATCCAGCGCAGTGTGCCGAACCAAGGATCACCACCGGAAGGTCCGGTTCGCCAAAGCAGCGACACGACGACGAAGCCCACGACGGCGGTGACAGCAGCCAGCAGTAACCGCAGCCTGTTATTCATTTCTTTGTGTGAAATATTCCGTATGCCCTCTGCCACCCCTGCGGCTGAAATGGCAATGAGTGGAGCCGAGGCGGCAAGGGCAAACCAGGTTTCATTAAGTCCGCTGCTCATGAAGACCACGGCAAGCAAACCAGTAACTGCTAAGGCAGACCCGTAAATAACTGAAGGAGTTTTGCGAGTTGCTGGCTGTTTAATAAACCAAATCAATCCAGCCCAGCGCAATGAAATAGCGATGAGCATGATCGCAGTTCCGATTAGCACGCCCACGGTTCCTGGAATTGGGTTGAGTCCCTGCACGGTTGATGCTCGATCCAAGATTGAGCCAAACCTTAGGTCTCCCGGGCTAGCTGATCCTGAAATGAGAGTGACGTAAAGGGCTCCTGACAAACCAACAACGAAAACAGCAGCAGCAATCGCGCGCTTCCACCACCACGGCCGGCTGATGATCGCGAAGAGGGCGACAACGCATACGGCTGCGATTCCTACTGCGCCTGCGCTGATCTTGCCGCCTGTGGTGGCAGCGAAAAGCACGGCGATGAGTGTCACGAGCCAAGCAACTTTGCGCCGGCCTTGAATCTCGTCAGTGAATAAAATGATGAGCGCAAAACTCGCAGCCAGAAGCCAAGATGCAGATAAAGCTTGTGATGGTGAATCAAAATTAAAGATGACGCCATTGGTTGCGCCCACGTAGCCACCGAAAATCAACAGCACAACAGCAAGTGAAGGCGCCCAGATCACTGAGGTCAGGCGACGCACCCATGCGATAGCGATGAGGCAAGCCGCAAGAATCGCAATGACGGGAACCACCCGAGTGAGTACTACGAATGGAGATGCAGAACTGATCGAGGAAAGTTCACCTGCCCAGCCGTAGACCAGCCAGTGATAGCGCAGGGATCCACCGGGAGTGAAGATGCTGTCGAGCGGGCCGAATTTGGCAATGGACGTACCAATTGATTCGAAGAACAACATGTCGAGGTGATAGCGACCATCAAACCCAACCCACCGCAATGGATAGCTAGTGATGTTAGGAATGAGGGAAAGTAAGCCGGTAACACCTGTTACACCAAGGGCCAAGAGGGAGCTTCGTGAGAATCGGTAAGGCACGCTTGGGATACGTGGTTTTGATTTTCTGTAAGCGATAGCAATTACGAGCGCGACCAAAGCCGGGATTGACCAGCCCCACAAGCCTCCCCCAAGAACTTGCACGATCAAGGTGGAAGCTAGAGATAGGACGGGACCAATCACCAGACCCATGCCGAGAATTTCGATTGCGTCTGCCCGACCATGGCGCAGGCGAGCCCAGAAGTAGGAACCAGCGCCGATCTGGATGGTTAACACCAGAAGAAGCCGAACTGCTTCTCCGAAATGAACACCGGTCACGAGAAGAAAGATGGCGAACACGACAACAACGCCAAGGCTGAGCTTAAAGCCGCTCGAGCCAGCAAGTTGTCGAACTTTCATTGGTATCCATTCGAAGTTTGTTCAGAACAGTCTACGAGGGAAATTGTGAACCGAGCCGATGCCTCTCAAGAGCCGTCATCTCAGATGTTCGTGTCTTAGGGCGCATTTCGGCGCAGATGTCGCCACCAAGCCATTGCGCGCCAAGTTCGGCTTTCCTCGATATCTTTTCGACCTTCTAGGGCCTCGTCACGCTGTTCCAACGCAATATCGCGTTGGTTTTTTACCTGATCCAGAATCTTTTTCTGATCGTGCAGGTCGCTGTGCAGAATTTCGACGAGTGCTCGAAGTTCAAGTTCTTCTGGTGTCTGATGTGCATCTTTGGAACGCAATTGAATTTTCTCTTGGTCCACCACTCGTGCCCAGATCGCTCGAGCCGAAGCTTCATCTATTCGAGAACTAACCAGAGCTGATAATTGGGCCCAGAGATAGTCGAAGTCTTGCGCAAACTTGGGAAAATTCAGAAGTATTGGTTGTATTCCTGCGCGAGTTATAACTTCAAGAAGGTCCCACAATCCTGCCTCCAGGGTTGCGGAGATAGCTTCGCGAGATGTGTCAGAGACGGCTCCCCCTGGCACGCTTCCTGAGGTATCCCATTTCCAAACATCTTGATCAGAGCCCCTTGCTCTGTGCGCTCGTTCCTGAATAGACCTACTCAACGCAGCATCAACGCGATCACGAAGAGGGAGGATAAACGCGTCATATTCTTGTAGCGCCCCTTTGGGCAGAGCATCCAAATACTCATATGCCCATGGGTCTTTATCTATTTCAAAAGGTGAACCGGCACCGATGCGAGATTCCAACCCTGCTTGAGCAGTTTCGGCCCAATTGCCTTCAAGGGCAGGTGTAACAAATCCCCACTCACGAAAAAGGAGTACGAGCAGTGAGGTGCCTGAACGGCCTGGACCAGCTATGGCGATTCGCACGTGAGAACCTTAAACGACCGGCGTTAAATGCTGTGCCATGAACTCACCCGTATCTTGCCTATTCACCTTGGGTTTACTCGCCACAGGGTCAAGGTGGCTGGGCTCACTGTCGTCAGATATTCAACCTCCGCGGCTTTCACGACCCGTTGATCGATTGGAAATTGCCATTCTGTGGCACAGCTTGAATCCGTGACCACCCATTGAACGTTTGCGTTCTGCAATGTCAGCGGATTATTGGGCTGAGTCGTTCCGGGATCGAGGAACGTATCAAAGTTCGGTTTTTCTCTAGGCCAGGCCAGACCTAGATTGAAATACGGCACTGGTGTTTGGGCAATTAATTTAAATACCAAGGGGTCCATGCACTGCGTGCCAAGCACGATGCCGCTGGTGTTCTTCGTTAATTCTTGAATTGCTACGGCTCTGGTGTCGGTGACGTCAATAACGCCCTGTTGCTTGGCAAAGTCCCAGAAGCCTTGGAAGTCTTTGAGTCCAAGTCCCCAAGCGGTAGCGGTGAGAGTGAGCGAAATAAGGAATAGCGCTTTATGTTCTCGAGCGAAACCCTTGAAACGACTGAAGGCATAGGTCAGTGGAATCATGAGAAGCAGTGCACTAAGAATCGCGAATTGAATCCACTGACGGTAGGGCTCTTGGTTAAAGCCCCAAATATCGTTCGCTGGCATGATTATGAATCCGAGGCCTAAGGCGATGGTTAGCGCACTCAGTGAAGCTTGATGACTTCGCCAAAGTCCGATGCCGACAGTAATGAACAGCAGGATCCAGACTGTTGAAGCAGTCAGTGTTGCAGGTTCAAGAATGCCGAGGTTTGTACTTGATGCTTCGCGATAGAGCAGGAAGGGATCTTCGTTCACGATCCCAATAGCGGTGCGAATGATTTGTGGGCTGGCGGCAACGCCAGCAATAAGTAGCGCTGGAATAGCGAATCTTTTGGCTCGCCAGGCAGCAGGAATCAAGGTGGGTGCCATTGAAATAAGTAGCAACCCGATGAGCGGCAGCGGGCCTAGGGTCTTCGATATTTCTTTGCCCATCAAGAGAATGACAGCACCGAATGCGATTGTTGCGTAGGCGCGAGCTCGAGATGGGTGCCGAGCAAGGTCACGAGCAGTGATAAAAATAGCGACGACTAGAACAACGCTGAAAAAAGTGTAGGTCTGAATGTTCGCGAGTAAACCAATGAGAAAGGCCACGATTAGTAACGGCGTTCGTGGAGTTTTGTGGGGTTGTATTTGATCTTGCTTGAAGAGCGCATCAACAAGTAGTGACAAAGTTATGACTGCGATGCAGATGCCTGCGATTTCCCCGTTGAGCGTGAAGATTGATGCGTAAGGCGCCCAAAGAACAGCGTGTGATTCAAGTGGTGTGTACCAGTACTGTGACGTTTCAATAGCCAGCGTGCCGCTAAGCAAGGCGAGCGCAGGCAGAAGTGGCGCCCAAGCTTTATTACTTATTCGAGCGGCGATCGTACCGACAATGAGCACTGCCGCACTCAAGATCGCAAGTCCCAGGATGGTCCACACCAGATGCAGTGGGAGGTGGGTGAGCCAAGAAACTAGGCCAATGAAGTAGTACCAAAAACTTGGGTAGTGGGAAACACCCGTTTGGGTGAGTGGTTCTACAAAAGAAAAATCACCATTCGCCACATTGCTTGCAATAGCTGCGTAGGAGAGCTGATCGTGAGCGAAGTATCCCCGAAATCCGGTCCACCAGGGTGTTGAAATTAGCGGCCCAATGCTCAAGGCGAGAGTAATTGCTTCCGCGATGATCAGAGATACGAAAAACAAGGGTCGTTTTCGCAGAGACTTGATTTCGCTCTGGCTAGTGGTCATGGCACAACCGAGTCTACGAGCATTGATGGGTACCGTTACGGCATGACGGATCTTGGGAACGCCACTGTTCGGTCGAGTGTGGGCAAATTGGCGTCGCGGATCATCCCGAACCTTGATGAGCGAGCCTGGCGCAAAACTCGGACTGGATTGGTGTCCCAGTGGCGTCAGTCAGGCGCAGGGCTTGGTGGCGTGCCGCGCCAAGCATCCCTGCCTAAGGGTGGTCCAGTCACTTCCCGACCTGTTCACATAGTGGTGGTGCCTATGGATGGGCCAACGCACGAAAGTTGGAAGCCGGCGGGAGGAAATTTCTTCTACGAAATCCAACAAGCAGCCCGCGAGTTCGCACCTCATGCTGAGATATCGATTTTTTCTGTGGAGCCCGGCGAGCAGCCTTCGTCTTGGCATGGCCGATTGGCGCACTACCTCATCGAAATGGGTGCAACTCATCTGGTTGCCCAAGTTGAGACTGACCCTGAGCGGGCAGGCACCTGGACTTGGGACGTGCTTTGGGCAGATCTTGCTAAGCAATGGGATGGAATCCTGCTTGGTGTGATGTTTGATTCCGCATTCCGTTTGATTACTTTGCAGAGCAGGGAGCTCGCACGCATCTCAGATCGGTTCGTTCTTGTTGATATTTGTATGCCGATGGATGGGGTATTGAAGAAGGGCCGCCCCGAGGTTGGGCCTGTCAACATGCCGATCTCAAACGAGAGCCTTGCTGTGATTGATGAGCGTATTCATGGACTGCCAAAAGTTCACGATGTTTCATTCATTGGTGCGCTCTACCCCTACCGCGTCGAGTTACTTGATCAGGTGCGTGCTCAGGGAGCGAATGTTGCGGTGAATCCTCATCGTCAAGATGTGGCGACTGACTTTGAGTCCAGTCGCGCTTCGCAGCCTACATATTTGGATTACATGGCTGGCATTGCCCAAAGTCGGATGACGATTAACTTTTCGGAATCAAGCGCCGGGCTCGTTCAACAGTTGAAGACGCGAATTCTTGAAGCCGCCTGCGTGGGAACGCTGGTGCTCACCGATGATGTTGATCGCACCTCAAGATTCTGGGATGAGTCGGAATACGGATTCTTTGCGTCTCCGCAGGAACTCCCTTCTCTAGTTAAACGACTCCTTGCCGATCCCGAAGCTCTCGATGCTGCAGCCTTGCGAGGAAGGGCGCGCGCACGATTGATCAATGTGTCGAGCTTTTGGGGTGGTATCGACTCCGGGCTTGCAGCGCGGAAACTTCGCGGAATTACAACCCTCTGATTACTTGACCGTCGAGGGCACGTTGCACGATCTCCAAATGGTTCCAACCTGGATGAAGCAGCGCACCCTGCCAAACCAAGCACACAGGCACGATGGCGGCTAGCAACCAGGTGTGATGCCAGATTCGCTCGGCACTCTGCTGAGAAATTTCAGCATGCGCGACCCAGGCAAAGATCGGCGCGATCACAATCAACCCTGCAATGCGCGAAGCATCAATTGCGACCATTGGGATGAGAAAAGAAATCGCAAGTGCTTCGATGATGAGTGTCTTTCCGATGATTGACTTGCGAATATTTCTGTCGGCCAGCACCACCCAACCGATACCTAGGACTGAGAAAATCGTGAAGGGCAGCATGGTTATGTAGCTGTGCAAGATTGCGTCAAAAGGAATCGCTTGGAATAAGGCAAAGCGATCAGTACTTCCACCCCAGGCGTTAGTGATTTCGCGCATCGCGAAGGATCCGACAATGACTGCAGCCGCTGACGTGATGATGCGAACGACGCCATCCCATTTCCAGGTCAACCACGCAATAGGCAGCCACGCGATGAGTGCAAATATCGCGACGGGTGAGTGGTTGAGGGCGAGAACAAACCACGCGAGAAGGCAGATCCATTGCTTACGAACCATCACTGCGACTGTCAAAGCAATGATCGAGATAGCGTCGTATCCACCAATCCACGTGAGTGCGATTGGCGCAAGTGATCCGCCTGCGACGAAGATAAAGGCGAGTTTTACTCGCGAAGTAGTTTCATGTCGATGAGCAAGGATAATTGGCAGCACGATCGCCACCACTGAAAATACAAGCGCTAGAAGTAAGTACCTACGTGGAGAATCGAAACCGAGAGCACCACTGATCCAAGAGCCCACCATATTTGAACGCAGGGAAGCATCACCTTCCGCTAACAGTGGTGATGCAGAAATATCCTGCCAATGAATGGCACCATTCCAGAGTCGATGCCATTCAGGATGGATCCCGATTCCAGTTTTAAGAATCGTTACGAAAATGGCCGCCAACGCGAGGAGCGCGGTAACTGTCAGCGGGCGCATTCGAGTAGTTCTGGTGATCGCCCGTGCTAAGACTTGAGACTGGACCACGAAGGGTGGCAACTTTCTCGAGCAGGACCCCCCGGCCCAAGCCGGTGGGAACACCGCTGAGCGGAACATAGTCGGTATTCCTTGATTTCGCGGTGAACTCTCAAGAAATATCGGCTTGAATCGCTCTCCACCCTCATGTTTCAACGTTGAAATGTGGGCGTGAGCTGCCCGGACCTCTAATCGCCATGGGTTAGAGTTTGACGAGTGAACCGCACCCAATCTGGCCGCATGCAGACGTGGGTTGAGTCGGTTGTTCTGTGGAGACTTTGGATTTATCTGGCTTGGCAAGACACGAAGTCCCGATATTCGCGCACGAAATTAGGTCCGTACTGGACCACAATTAGTCTCGCTATCTGGACAGTGAGCATGGGCACTGTTTATGCAGTGCTCTTTAAGGTGCCAATTCGTGAGTTTTTGCCATACCTAGCGACTGGGCTCATCTCCTGGAACTACATTTCAGCAGTTCTTCTCCAAAGTCCGACTTCTTTTGTGGAAGCCAGAGCAGCCCTGCTCAACATTAAAGTTCCACTACCTGCGCTTGTCTTGAGAGTGTTGGTGCGAAATCTCATTGCCTATGCGCACTCCTTCCCGGTAGTGATCGCAGTCGTATTAATTCTGTCGCCTCAGCTTTACTCGGGCACCGCACTCCTATGTCTCTTGCAGATTCCAGTTGCTCTACTGCTTGTATCAATCTGTTTGATACCGGTTGGTTATCTCATATCTGCGCTCTGCACAAAATTGCCTGACATGGGCCAAGTTGTCGCCTCCTTAGTTCAAGTGCTGTTTTTTATAACTCCGATTTTGTGGCCTATCAGCACTTTGCAGAGTGCGAAGTGGATCTATGAATTCAATCCTCTCTACTTCTTGACTACGACCTTGAGGGAGCCATTGATGGGTAACTGGGTCGGCTGGCAAATTTGGGCGGCCGACATAGCTCTCGCCGTGATCGGGCTAGTTGCAGCAATCGTTTTAGCACCTCGAATTAATCGGATGGTCCCAAAATGGTTGTGAATCCAGAGATCCAAATTGGATTGTCGAATGTTTCGCTTTCGTTTGCGCCACAGGCACGTAAGCCTTTGGGCTTAAGGAAACGCCGTGAAGCCTCTGCATCAAATGCATCTGGGCAAGGAGCCCTTCGATCGCCCATCTTGCAAAACATTTCTTTTGATGTTCGGCAAGGAGACCGGATCGGTCTGATTGGCGCGAATGGCGCGGGTAAAAGCACATTGTTAAGGGTTATAGCGGGAATTTATGAACCAGATTTGGGTCAGATTTACCGCAACGCACGAATTGCTGCGGTGCTTGATCTTGGCTACAGCATGAACTCGGAAGCAAATGGCGAAACAAGCGCGGTCACTCGTTGTTTATATGAAGGCATGCACTGGGCAGATATAGCCCCGGTTGTTGAAGAGATTCACGAATTCAGCGGCTTAGGCGAAAAGTTCTACCAGCCTGTGCGCACCTTCTCGTCAGGTATGCAGTCACGTCTTGGAATCGCCTTGAGCACCCAGTTCACTGGTGATGTGCTTGTGCTTGATGAAGGTATTGGTGCTGCTGACCTGGCTTTTTTACAAAAAGCGCGCGCGCGAATTGAAAAATTCTTGAGTGCAACAGGCACGCTTGTGTTGGCGAGTCATGATGAGTCACTCCTCAAGAGTCAATGCACGGTTGGAATCTGGCTCGCTGAAGGAAAGATTGTTGAAAAGGGACCTATTGACGAAGTCCTTGCAAGCTATCACGCTGCCTACAAGGTGGAATAAGGATTTGAAAATCTTCAGAGGTAAAACGAAGACTCAGCTCACCACTGTCGATGTGTGTGTGCATGCGACGGCTGGGTACATCAATTATGCGAAAGAGTTAGGCGAGTCATTCGGCTCTACTTTTTTCCCAGGGGCAGAAATTCGCTACCTCGTATTCACCGACAACATAGAAGAGTTGCGGCGATGGATCCTTCCTGAACGCATAACAGTTGTGGGAGTAGAAATCACGCACAAGCCCTGGCCAATCTCAACGATCTCCAGGTATAACGACTATAAGAATTCTTCGGAACTCCTTCAATCAGAACTAGTTTTATTCATCGATGCGGATATGAAGATCATTGGCGAGGTGCAGTCAACGTTTGAACCGAGCCAGTGGCCAAATGAAATCGCACTCGTGAGGCATCCAGGGTTTTACAGGAAAGGCGAGATTGTAAGAAAAGGTCTGAGCGGATTCTTACCGAATAGAACTGAAGCGCTCGGGAGTTGGGAAGATAGATCAGAATCGCAGGCCTATGTATCAACCAGACGCAGAAAACACTATGTATGCGGTGGGGTTTGGATGGCTAGCCCTGAAGCAGCTATAAAATTATGCAGTCTTCTTTCGACCAGAATAGATGCCGATGAGCGCAGCGATGTTATGGCGGTTTGGCATGATGAATCACACCTAAATTGGTGGGCAGCAAATAATCGACATGCGATTCTGAGTCCCGAATATTGTTTCGTGAGCAGATACAGCGAGCTGGATGAACTCACACCACGCATTGAGGCCCTTGATAAGCCAGCGGAGTTCGTTAAACAGATTAAGGGCTAAATATGCTGCTGCGTAAATTTGAAATCCTTAATTTCATGCGATTCCGTGTACTCGTAAACCAATTCTTGGCGACTGAACTGCGGGATTTCTCCTGGAACGGTGAATATAAGTTGCCGACATGTGTGGGAATTTCCCGAAGTTCGTAGCCTTGCAGGTGGCTGACTACTTGACGAATGAAACTTGGAGCCAGCGCAGCAGCATCGAATTGAAAGTGAACAAGCGCACCTGCGGCACTAGTCACGTTGGATCGGAGGTACAGGTCAGAAAACTCTTGTGAGACATTCGTTGGATAGGAAAAGTACGTATCGGGGTAGAGCGCTGAACTTACAGTTCCGTCCGTCGAGATCTGCCCGAGTACCCAAGCATCGGATCGATTTGCAATTTCACAACACTGTTCATACACGCGAGTTGGTGCGACCTTGTCCTGGGAGTCAAAGAAACACACAGGTAATTCTTGGGGCGCCATGCCAAAATATTCTTGCATAGCGTGAGCCAACTGCGGGAGTTGAACAATCGTTAGGTCGGCATGCAGTCCAGCTTGGTTCATGCGAACCGCTGTTTGTTCCTGTGACGCAGGAGGATTTTCGCTAACTGATACGACTAGGAGGCTCTTGAGTCGCACGCGTGGGATGTCTGCGAGCTGGCGCAGGAAACTCTGAAGATCGTGATCGTCATGTAGATACAGAACTGCACAAAATTCAATCTGCGATCGGTCTAAATTCTTGATTGGCGACGGGCTTGCGAAGTTGTTAAGGCTAGAAAAATCAAATTGTTTCTGGATTGCTGCATTTTCAACTACCTGCTCGGATCCGTGTACGGCACCAATCTGTGTTGGATGAATTCGGTAAAGAAGAACCGGGTAATCCAGCGTCTCAAAGTCTCCCTTCTGTAGAAGTCGGAGCCAAAGTTCGTAGTCTTCAATATGGGGGTATGCATTGGTATACCCACCAACATCCGTGACTGCAGACGTTCGAAACATCACGGTTGGGTGGAAGATGCAATTTTCTGTTTTTAAACGAGATCGAATCTCGACTGCATCGATGGGAATGCCGCGCTCCACCCAACCGATCCCGGGTAGAAGGCGGCCACTTTCGTCGATGTATCTGACCAGGCCGCTCACAAGAACTGTATTTGGGTGCGCCTCCAGAAGCTCAACTTGGTGCCTGAGCCGACCATGGAGGGCAATGTCGTCTGCATCCATTCGGGCACAGAATTCAGTTTCTACATGCTCGAGACCGGTGTTCAAGGCATCAACCAACCCGATGCCGGTATTTCTTATGTAGAAGACTCCTGGGATGCGGGCAGATAACTCAATCAGTTTGTGCTGGCCTTGTGGCGTTCGGGTGTCGTCCACTAAAACCACTCTGGCTCGGACGCCAGACTGATCCAGAATAGATATGATGGCTTGCTCCACGTATTCCACGTTTGGACCGCACGGCAACAGCACATCGACTTGCGGTGAAATCAAGGAACCTAGCCCCTAGCCTTTAGAATTGTCCTAAGAATATTGGTGTTGTGGAAGATAAGCCTAAGTGATTTGAGAGGTGTCGTACATGCCGATTCCTTCAGTCAGCATTGTGATCCCGACATTCAACAGGGCAGAGAACCTCAAACGGGCCCTAGTTTCTGTCTTGGGTCAAACGATTACTGAAATCGAAGTGATCGTGGTCGATGACGGATCAACAGATCAGACGCGCGAAATGTTATCCAAGAATCAAGACTCAAGAATGCTGGTTGAGTACTTACATAAGAACTCTGGAGGCCCGGCAATTCCTCGAAATGTGGGGGTTTGGAAAGCCCGAGGAAAATGGCTCGCTTTCCTCGACAGTGATGATTGGTGGGAGCCGGAGCACCTCGCGAGCAAACTTGCAGCGATTGCGAGGTCCGGGACAAGAGCTGCCTGTGGGAATGCATTCATTTTTTCAGCAGGAATTATCGAGTCACCACTGCCTCAGGTCAACACAATAGCTTTGGAGACCCTCCACGGATTTATGCCGACACAGTTGCAACTCGCAGACCTCTTGAGAAATAACTTGATCATCACGAGCTCGGTCGTGATGCGTCGCGAAGATGTTATCCGCGTTGGTGGCTTTCCCTCCACCGTCAACGGGCCGGTGTATGAGGACTACGCAGTTTGGCTACGTGCTGCAACGTTCACGAATTTCACGGTGTCAAACGAAGTAACTGTTCATTATCAAACGAATTCTCCTGACTCGCATGGTGCTATGAATAACGAGGAGTCAGCAAGAGGAAATACCCTTTTGGAACTCCAACGTTGGCTTCGCAGAGAGAAAACTACAAACAATTAGATTCCAGATACCGGCTGTCTATAGTGTTCCCGTGGGCTATGAATTCGATGACATTTACCTGTCTGGTTCCTATCAGCAAATTATGGGCACAGGAAACCTAGCCCGCCAGTGGGCGCATATACATCGGAAGATGGAAAAACCTTTTCGGACGAGCAATTTTGAATCGATCCTAGAAGTTGGAGCAGGAAACGCTGAGCATATTAAATTTGTGCAATCAGGATGGGACACCTACTTCCTCACCGACCTTCGAGTAGAGCCATTAGTCGCGGAATACCAAGAGGACGCTTCCGTCGTGATTGAGGCACAGGATGTTCAGGCATTGACCTACGCAGATGATTTTTTTGACCGCATCATCGTTACGTGTGTTCTCGCGCATGTAGCAGAACCATTTCGAGCACTCGAAGAGATAAAGCGAGTGGCAAGACCGGGAGCAAAGATCACGATTTATTTGCCCTGTGAACCCGGAATCTTTTTAAGGCTGGCTCGATCGCTATTCACGATGCCCAAGAATCGCAGACTCGGCGTGAAAGATCCTTACTTGCTCCATTTTCGGGAGCACATCCATTACTACCCAGCTTTGAACCATTACCTCAACTTTGTGTTTTCAGAAGCGAAAATAAAGACGTCGTATTACCCATTCAAGTTTCTCTCGTGGAATTTCAACCTTTATAAGATCTATCAAATTTCCTAGGGCGAATTTGCGCTTCAAATTGCATGAATTTGATCGTCAACAACTCATGAATCACTCTCAGTACTTCAGTTCCCCTGATTTTCGATCCCGATACATGATGCCAATGATCAATGTTCGGAGTCTCGATTCGGAGTCTATTGTTTCCGGCCCGCAGAATTATTTCCCACTCGATCATCCATCGAGTTTTGAAAGGAACCTGAATTATGCTTCTAAAAAGTTCGTTGTTTCGAAAAATCTTAAAACCAGTTTGAGTGTCTAGCGGGGCGGATCCTCGCCATCCAAAATGCAATAAGAACGGCGCAACTCTTCCCAGCACCTTTCGTAGTCGGGAATTATTTGTTCTGACTTCTGAGATATTGATTCTTGACGGAAATATTGCAAAGACTTGAGATGTGTGAGCTGAGAGCGCTTCGCCTTCATCGGGTAATGACCGACACAGAGTGACGATGTCAGACAAAGAGATAGAGCCATCCGAGTCAAGAAATGCCAGCCAACCATCGCATTGGTCTTCTTGGATCGCTGCAAGGAACCCAGTTCTTATCGCGTTTGCTTTTCCAACATTCTCTTCATTGTCGTGAACTCGACAATTAGGCTTCCCCGCAACGAATTCGTGCAGGATCGCAGAGGTATTGTCGTTGGAACCGTCATTAACGAAGTGGAAAGTCACCTGTGGAAGGTGTGCCATAAGGTCCCGAAAATATTTGGGATCAATTCGCTCTTGCTCATTGAAGCAAGGAAAGATCAAGTGCACTAGCTAGCCCCCGATTGAAGTGTCTTACCGCAGGCACCCTTGGTCATCACTAGGGCGCCTTCCAAACGAAGCACGCAGTTATCTTTAACGATCTCCGCAACAGATTCGTCGTGTGCCTTAACGAAGTCAGGATAGAGCACCCAAGCCTCCGCGACTCGGAGATCCGAATTCTCAAAACGAGCCAATGTTGAATCGCGCTCCGCAGTTAATTTAGCCTCATTTGGACGCGCAGCAAAGGTGTCATTCACTGGAATATTCGCTAGGGCAGTGGCACCGAGAATATTCATCTTCCAAGAGTAGGCACTGTCTTCTGGCTGGATAAATGTGACTTTATTGATCTTGTTAGCAGATAAGTAATCCCGGACTCGAGCCATATCTGAAGGAATGTTTTGAGTCGAGTCTTGTTGATCGCGATTAACAGAGATCTGCTGGTAGGAGTCGACGTAGGTGCAGAGAAAAGCAACAATGAGCAGAGGAATGCTGAGTTTCTTTGGTAGATATTTCGCAGCGGCAATTATCCCGAGTAAGGCAATAAGCAATGCTGTGAGCAGCATGAACCGCCCTGAGCTTCGAAAAATACTTAGGGTCTCCGTTAAGAAACTGGGTATTGGAATAGAGAACAGGTGCGTTGTTCCGATATCCCAGGAAAATCCTGCAGCCAATATTGCCGCGGCGGCTCCGGTGATGCAGAGAGATATCGCAACTGGTTTTGAGAGCAAGGTTTTGACCCTGTCTGGGCGGACGAGTAGCGCAGCAATTCCCACCAAAGAGATCGCGAGAAGACCGATCCCCAT
>JBIIAA010000087.1:0-8203 GCA_044240165.1 Candidatus Nanopelagicales bacterium | reverse complement strand
TCCCCATATAGGCAAAGCCTTCATACTGACCATCTGTTGCATTTGTAAAGGTAGGCAAAACTTGCGACCAAATGGAACTGGGTGTGGCCAAAGGATTTATGAGCGATAGTAGATTTGCGTTGTAATAACCGAGACCGTAGCCACCAGATGGGCTCGAGTTGTACCAGAAACCGTCTACCACTAGGCCACCAATAATTGCGATGACCACTGAGATTGAACTCAGTGACACAACTCGCCAGGTGAGGTATCCGCGCTTGAGGCGAACGAAGACGTCAGGTAGCCACAGGAGCAATACTGGAACCATGAAATAGGGCATCCAAGTTATCGCGATGAAGAACAGCACTGCCCATGGCCAAATTCGGTAGCGCTGTCGATCCAACGTCACGAGAAAAATGCCGGCGGCCAAAATCCAGAACAAATTGAGTGAGTAATGGTGAAAGACATCGCGGAAGATCAACATTGGTGAAGTCGAAATTAGGAGCCCACCCAGAAGTGCCACAGGAAGGCTTCTGGTGTATTTCCTGATAACGAGTGCGGCGAAAAGAACCAGGAGGTAGGTGGAGAGAAGAATTTGAAAACCGGTAAATTGAATTGGACCCTCAACGAATCCGAACAGGTACTTGGCAGGAATCGCAAATATTGGTGGTGTATCGGTGTAGACGATCGTCTTTGCCCACGGTGCTCCAAAATTCTGATTCAAAGTCAAGGGCCATTGCAGAAAATCAGTTTTTCGAAAATAGAGCCAGGTTGAAAATGACGCTGCTATGTCGCCGGAACCCCAGAGCCAGCCAAAATTCATTGGGTTCAAAATCTTTATATTCTGGGTCAAGACAAAAGACAAAATTGCCGCTGGAAGTGCGGCGACGCTCGTGCGCTTGAAGAAGGACATGCGTTCTCTTGCCTCCGGTAACAGTCAGGCAGGAGCCTATCCGTTGAAAAGCTCCTTGAGCTTCCATAAGCCAATAAATGTTAGGGGTTCTAAGGAGATGTACTTGTAGGTAAATCTCTGGCCTGTGCGGTACGTTATGCAAAATCTTTTTGAGTAGGGAAAATGAAGGTCACTGCTGTTATTCCGGCGAGAAATGAAGAACAAAATATCGGGAGGGTTATTGATGCCTGCCGAGAATTCGTGGATGAAGTCGTCGTAATTATTGGTAATTCCTCTGACGCAACTGATCAAGTAGCTCGACGTCATGGAGCTCGTGTCGTCCATCAGACAACAAAAGGCAAGGGCGGGGCGATTGTAGAATCCCGAAAACATGTTGATGGCGGCGTGATGGTGTTCATCGATGCTGACCAGTCACATGACCCCAGTGGTATCCCACTTCTCACCGCCCCGATTTTGGCGCAGGATGCAGACATGGTGATTGCCTCCAGAATGCTGGGAGGAAGCGACGAACTCTTCACCGGCGTGCGAGAGTTCATCCGACTCATGGGCGGGCACATTCTGACCCTGCTGATAGCAAAGAGATTCAAGTACCCACTTACCGACTCGCAAAATGGATTTCGAGCCATAAGAGCAGAGGTGCTCGAGGACTTGCACTTGTCTCAGGAGAGTTTCACTATTGAGATGGAAATGTGCATTGAGGCTCTTCGCCGAGGCTACACAGTGCTTGAAGTACCTGCTCACGAATACAGGCGTTCGTCTGGAGCCTCGAATATCAATCCGCTCAAGCTTGGCCCGCTTTATGTTTTCGTATGCCTTCGCGGTATCGCCAAAAGAAACGTGAAACCGACGGTAAACGCCACTCCCGAACTGCTGGATAAGTATCGGCCTCGATGGAAAGACACCCTTTAGCATGATGATGGCTAGCAAAGATCAGTTCATCCGAGTAACGCGATCTCCAATTTTTCGGGCTTGTGCAGCCTTCGGTCTTCTTCAGTTGGCGTATGTTGTTATCGGAATCTCCAATTTAGGCTTTGTACGCGATGACTGGATGCATTACCTAGACATGCGGCGGTTGTTCGAATCTGGACTCGGCAATGCTTTCGAACAACTTGTCACCAATCAGTGGATCGGTGGGCACGAACTACGTATCTTCTTCGGTGCCTTTCTCACGCACCTGTTCATTAGCGTGCTGCCAGGAGCTCAAGTAATCGCCTATCTAGTTCTGCTCCTGATGCAGGTCACGGCTAGCTGTGTCGCGGCGTATCTCTTCTTTAAATTCACCGGGCGGCTCTGGATCGCACTTGCTTTAGGAGTACTTCTTACTTTCGGGCCAAGTATTTCGCAGCCCGCCATCTGGGTTAACAACCTTTTCTTTGTGCAGCCTTGGTTCTTCTTGTGCCTTACATCGCTAGCTTTGATCAAGTTTAGAAATCACAAGTATTTGTGGGTGGTAGTTGTCACGGTGCTCGGAACATGCGCGGTATTTTCCGGAGAGGCATTCATCCCGGCAACCTTGATCGTGCTGATTGTTGGTGGCATTTGGAAGGGCAGGGCAGGAAAAGGCCTTTTACACAGGCTGTTGTGCCTAGCCCCAGTGGCGACTGTGATGATCTTGCTCGCTGTCTACTCAACCTGGGTTGTTGAAAAGCCTCAAGACTCGCACCTTGATTTTGGAAACCTGAAGAATTTCGGCGCCTATCTCCAAGGAGCTCTGCAACAAACGAAGGATATTTGGGCATACGGTTCTGAGTACTATGGCCATAACAGCATCTGGTTCACCGGTGCATGGCTAGTAATTCTGATTCTCGCAATTGCTGCGATCTGCGTGGCAGTTTTTTCTCCACGCGCGAACGGTCCTGCTCAACAGCAGCAAGCCATCGTGAAGTTTGTTGTGCTTATGTGCCTTCTCTTTCTTTCAACTCTTGCGCCCATGGCGGTTGGAGTCGTGACTGGTTCTCGACCTGGTCCAGACCTGCGATATCTCTATGCCCCTAGCATTTTTGCAGTGATTGTTTTTATGTCCCTTGTGGCTCTGATCATTGAAACATCTCCGTTTACGTTCGTGGTCAAGGAAGTAATAGCAGTCATATGCATCTACGCCTTTGGTTTGACGACGTACAACATCATGATTGTCTGGGATTACCAACGCAGTGTTGACGCCATGATCTGGAAACAGATCGACGCGAAACTTGTGCCGGGAACGAAAGCCATCGTGACTTTCAATCCCAATCACATGTATCTCATGGCACCGTATCGCTCGAATGCAGTCAGTGATTTTCAGGCAGACTGGGGAGTGGGCGGTCGGATTATGTGGAATGACCCCTCCAGATTGACCTTCGGTGTGTATCGGGATGCACAAGTCTCTGAGCCAGGCGGGGTTTCCATGAGGGGCTACTACGGAGACGACGCCTGCAAGCTTGAAAATGTAGCGGGAGACTCGATTATTTATCTCACCTATGACTACGGTGACGAGTTCAGTGACTTGAAGGGTGCACCTCTACTGGTAACAAATGACTTCGCTGAATACCAACGCAGCAGAGAAGCAATACTGAGCAAGTATCCAGAGTCCGCGAAGTGGACTATTCCAAATAGCTTGAGATTGTGCCCCTAAGCACGCTCCCCTGAAATTCGAGGTCGCTAGGCTCTCTGGATGTCCGTGGCCTTGGAAGCAACTCCGCAAGTGAGGCGATCGGGCGCCTTAGATGTAGTCCGGGGAGTAGCAATTGTCGCGGTTATCGCAGTGCACTCTTTTCAGTCAGCGGTGGCAATTGCTCCCGAGGGGTCAATAAGTATCGATAGCAAGTTGTTCGTCGGCTTCTCATACTTGCGTTTTGGCGTTGAATTATTTTTCGCTCTCTCAGGGTGGCTGATGTTCTCCCTCTATCGCCGAAATAAATCGGCCACTTCAAAGAGTTATTGGGCCCGCAGAATATTGAGAATTTGGCCCCTTTGGATTCTCTTCACCGTGATTACGTTCGTTGTATCGTTCACGACGTTGAACTATCTCGTGCCATTTACGGGGAGTAGTTACACGGTATTAGAAATCATTTGTTCGTTCTTACTTTGTATTTTCTTCCTAGGTTGGTTCTCCGCGACATTTTGGAATGTTCCCTTCGGCGGCTGGTCAATCCAAGTCGAGATAGGGCATTACCTTCTATTTTGGTGGATTCGCAACCGCAGCATCCGGTTTATTCTCTTCACCATTCTTGCTGGGTATTTGACGTATTTCATTGCACAACACTTTTTCGAGAACACTTCGAGCGGATTTATCCACGACGTGTCGGAAAGTTGGATCAGGTTCGGATTGTTTGGCACGTGGCCGTTCTTTATTGCTGGCGGACTTGCGTATCTCATCCACTCAAATATTCGGCAGAGCGGCTTCAAGAACTTCACTGAAAATCTTGGTAAGCGATGGGAACTCGTCATTCTGATAGGTCTGATCATGGTTCTAGCTCTTGCGGTACCTATTCCTCAGGGACAATCAAAAGAAGCTGCCGTTGTAGTGCTCGTGCTGTTACTGGTGAGTTGGCCGATCACAAAGGCATTGCGACTTTCGGCGATTTTTCAGAGTTGGGGTAGGTACTCCTACTTCATGTATTTCATCCACTTCTGGATTCTTCACATTGCTGTTCACCTGGCAGTTTCACGTGGCTGGAATGTTACGTTTATCTCCGGCGGTCCGCTAGTGCTGCTCTACTTTGCGATGCTTGTTTCGTTAGCCATTGCCCTCTCTTGGGCTATAGCAATCCCATCGTGGAAACTTTTTGAATCAAGATTTCTTATCTTGGCCAAGAAGTTCCACTAGTTAAGGAATCATCAAATCTTGTAAAGCTGCCAGCGCCCATCAAGGTCAGTCACTACAGGTTCGCCGAACAATTTCGTGAGTTGAATCTGAACAGATTCTGGATCTTCAAAGCCGCGGGTATCTAGGTGAACCGCACAGAAGCCCTTGTCTTTGAGATCTTGTACCTGGAACCCGCTGATACCGGTGGTGTAATCAAGTTGCCACGCGGATGCCTCAGTGTCACGCATGCCACCGTATGACCAACTCTTCTCATTGTTCAACAGCCCAACCGTGAAGTGTTCGTAGTCATTGAGGTCTGGTGCGGCAATCCCGTTTTCCGGATAAATCATGATGGGCAATTGGAAGATGCCGCAGTTACCTGGAATAGCTTGGTTCACGGCCGTTGCGTAGTGCTGAGCTTCATCATGAATTGCACGGCCGCCCTTTGCGACCTCGTCATACAGCGGCTTCCACGGAATGATGCTGTCCATAATCGTGATGAAGATGATCAGCGCAGCAATCGGTATCGCGATCACCTCGCGTTTGGTCCATTGCTTGCCAGCAATAGTTCCGGCAGCTCCGAGAATGAAGAGCAGGAGCATCAGCGGTAAGAGTCTGTTCCAGTCGCGAATCTGAGAGAGCACGAAATTTACGAGCAAGAAGTTCAAACTCCACGGTGTGAAGAACAACGTCATTAACACCAAAAGGTAGGCAATGAAGGTCAACGGTGGCCGTGGAGTCTCATCAATGTTGGTCGGCAGATTCAGCGCCCGTCTCCGTGAATACGAGACGAGGCCGACCAAGAAGACAATCAAGCAGGCCGTAGTGATCCAGGTGCCGTAGTTCGTGACGAGGTTTTGTTCTTCTGCTGGGGCTTGCGAAAAGATTCCGCCGATCCAGTTGTTGTAACCAGAAAGCATCGGGTTGTAGGGAGCCGGAAGCACGCTGATTGCAAGGTCACCGCCATATTTGACGCTGTCCATCGGATCACGTTGACCTAGGTTGACCACATCTGGGTTGGCCGCACGATTGATCAGGCTTGGAAGCAGACCGATGATCGCTGTGATTGCCAGACCGATCAACGGGAGGGCTCCGGCGAGCAGTCGCTTAGAGCGATCACCTTGCGCGATGCGCCAAATGACTGCGGCAAAGAGCATCATTCCAGTGAAGAAGGCGTAATAGATTGCGCTCCACGTGGCAGTGATCACCAAGACCACAAGGATTGCGATGTACTTGCGTCTTTGTTTCTTATCTTCCGTTTTCAACCAACCTTGCATCCGGCCTGAACCAACGAGCAAAGCAAGAATGACGCCTGCTACTGCCCCGTAGAGCGTCGCGAGGTAGAGGTGACCGAGTGCGCGGCCCCAATGCCAAGGAATGAACGTGAAAGCAATAGCAAGGGCAATGGCGACGTAACCGCGCAATCCCATTAAGCGAATAGCAACGTAGGCGAGCACGGCAACGAGCGGGAAGGAAAGGATCAACAAAAGGTTGATACCGATGTAAGGCTGGCCGGTGAGAACAGAGACCAGACGTGCAAACGTATTTTGGGTGATGTCTAGTCCTGGAAAGTAATTCAGATTCATGTCAAAGGGGAATCCCCAATGACTAGTGACCGAATAGTGGGTCCAATTCCAAGCTTCAGCGTTGACATAGGTGGCTGTCATGTCGCCGCCGCTCCAAGGCACGTTGATGTCTTTCAGGTTTGGCCAGAACACGATCATCGACATAGCCAGACTGATAACTGCAGTTGCGCTCACTTCGATCGTTGTGATTGTGCGCGAAGTGGCGTTCTTCATGAAGTTCATCAGTTATTCCAAGTCAGTGTTGTCAGGCAGGCGTGCCCTGCAGGGATCTGTGGGGTCGGCCAGGTGAAGTCATAGCAGTTTGGAGTTGTCGGCTGAGTCTGACGGGGCAGGCCAGTCATAAATGCTCGTATGGCGGACATTGACTGTCCATACATTGCGATCGTGCTTGGTTTGATGCTTTCGAGTCTTGCGAGATCGTCAGCGGTGAGTTCAGAGAAAAGTCCAATGCGATTTTCACCCCAGAGTTGCATACCGGCAACCACATAGAGTTCACGATCACCATTGACCCAATCACCTTGAACCCACGTCAGAATTGTGTCGGAGTCTTTGGTGTTGGCAAGTAGCCACTCTTGGGTGTTCACGGCAGTGTGAAGTTTCTCTGAAATTGGATTGTTATTGAAAGCCCAGTTGTATGGGCTCAAGTAATACAAACCAAGTGGACCACGCGAGTTCTGTAGGAGTTGGCCGCCAGCGACCAAGACACAGACAGCAATGAGAGCGGCATGAATTGCGTACTTTGGCTTTCGAGTGAACACGACTACTGCAGCTAGCGCCACAAGAATTACCGCGAGAAGTTGGCCTGTTTTGAGTTCTAAACTTCCAGCCCAGTGTCCGGCGACCGCGATGAGACCGATAGCAACGACTGCTGTGATCCCTTGAGATAGCGACCATCGTTGGTTTGTTGCTGTTGCTGTTGCTGTTGCTGTTGCTCTGCCTGTTGCCGTGATGCTGATTGCCAGCCCAATCAGAGCCGGTGGCCACAGCATGGCTTGATACATCGGAGCTTCAAGCGCGATCCCACCCATGAGCGGCGAGAACACGAGCATGAATCCGATGCTGCTGGCACTGATAGCAAATCCGAGTTGGGCTGCGTGATTCGTTTTTTTGGCAAACCAAAGAATTGCAGTGAACACGAGAATGCTGAATGGCACGAGCAATGAAATGTCTTGCAGCCAGACCGGATTCTTGCTAGCGAAGTCGCTGAGGTTAATTCCTTGCGCATCGAGATAGGCACTAAACCAGTTGAGTTCTGGGAAAATAATTTTCCCAATTCCAAGAAATCCGATGAAGGTAAGAATCGTCGCGATTGCGGCTGTGGCGATGTTTCTGAGCAGTGCTGGAGTTGATTGCTGTGCTTGGTATTTGCGCTGGAACTTCACGACCAACCAAACAACTCCAGCTAGGAGAACTCCAGGCGGGTTCACCATAACTAGCCACCCCAGGATGACTCCTGCGGTGACTGCTGCTTTCTTGCTTTGGAATAAAGCTGTTGCAATCAGTGCACTTGTGCCAGCTAGTACTGCACCCGTGAGATAAGGATTTGCCAGATAACTCAGGGGAACGGAACTGAAACTTATGCAGGCAGTAAGCGCAGCAGCCAGCGGGACGCTCGTGAATTTTCTGATGGCGATGTAGGCGCCAATGACGAAGAGTAGGAGCAGTAATGCGTGCCAAATGGCGAAGCCGAGCCAGGTACCAAACACGCTGGTGAGTAGGTGTGTTGGCGCGATGGTGCCGAGTCTGGTCCAAAAGTATGAGTTGTCGAAAGCCCGATCGCTGACTTCGCTGCCAAATAGCCCAAGGCTTGTGTAGAAAGAAGAGTCTGGGGTGTCAAGGCCCGCCCAACGTTGAGTGAGCAGGGTGACGGCAATCCAAATGCCAGCGACAGATGCAATGTCAGGCAGGCGTTGTTTCGTGAGAACCCTCAACGAGGCCGACATT
>JBIIAA010000083.1:0-8941 GCA_044240165.1 Candidatus Nanopelagicales bacterium | reverse complement strand
TCACGCGATGACTTTTTGCGCGGCGAGGTTCCACCACATCACGGCGGTTAAGGCTTCTGCTGCTCTGCGAGTAAGTCACGAATCTCTTTGAGTATTTTCACTTCGGCCGGAGTCGCATCCACGATGTCTTGCCCTGTTCGCTTCCGATATGCATTCATCGGGACGACAAAAACGAAGTAGATGACTGTGAGCGTGATGAAGAAAGTAATCAGGGCATTGATCAAGAGTGAGAAATCAATGACTTGACCGCGCACGGTGATTGAGCCGGCATCGATGCCGCCACCTAGAAAAATGCCGACCATCGGGTTGATGAGCGCTTTCGTGAATGCACCAACCAATGTTGAAAAGGCTGCACCAACGACGAACGCAACGGCGAGATCGATCACATTTCCACGAAGCACAAATGTCTTAAAACCCTGGAGCATGATGTTCCCCTTACGTGTTGTCAGGCTGCATGACAAGAGTAAGGGAACCCGTTGCCCCAGCAGCAGCCACATGAACAGAATCTTCAGTCAGAACGGCAACAACGATGAGCGAGGCGCTGCCTTGGCTAAAAGTTCCACCAGCACTGCCCTTGCTCACGACCCTTGCGCGATTCGCAATCACGTTGGGCTGCTCGCCCTCAATGATTTCAATCAGTTGCACATAAGTCCCAGGCTCGACAGCCTGCGCAAGCTTTTCATTAATAAGCAGAATTGGGACAGCCACTTCATTGGCTTTGAGGGCCGCAAGGATCGACGCAGGGGCTCCCGTTGCAGTGACCTCATCATTAGTTCCGAGAAAAATAGTCAGAGTTAATAACGTGGCTAAACCGGCGCAGCAAGCTGCCCAAATACGTCGGTAGCGCGCAATCGTGATGCGAAGTTGCGAAGCCAAATTTGGCAGTGGGCCCATTCAAGGAGAGTAGGGAGAACCGTGCTTGTTACGGAAATGCTTATCCACAGGTCAATCTGAGGAGGAACTACTACTTGATGAACTCGAGGAGCTACTTGAACTACTTGGTGTGTTCGAACTACTTGAAGTTGATGGAGTCGGGGTGCTGCTGGTCGATGGGCTTGTGCTTGGCGTACTGGTGGAACTAGTGCTCGAACTTGAATCTGAACCTCCTGAACTACTGCGGGAGTCATTGCGGTAAAAACCCGAACCCTTGAACATCACGCCAACGTTGTTGAACAACTTTCGAAGCGTGGGTTCCTTGCATTCTGGGCAGTCGACAAGAGTGGAGTCAGACATTTTCTGCACAACCTCGAGCTCCGCGCCGCAGTTAGAGCATGAGTATTCGTAGGTTGGCACTGATCCTCCGGGCTTGCTTGAACGTACTGATGAGAAGGCCAATTGTGCCCGTCGCCGGAGCCAAGGGCCAAATCAGGGGCCAGAGCCCTAGGGTTTCAGGCGTGACCAGCCGCTTTCCCCCTCGAGTCTTAGGCGTGATTGCCTTAGGCGGTGTGCTGGGTTCTTTAGCTCGATATGCCATTGCTGAAGGGCTAGGAGCCGATCGGGTCCCGATTTTGGTGGCGACTTTGATTGTCAACGTGGTCGGCGCCTTGGCCATCGGCTTCCTATTTCCTTATATTCGTAGCCAAAATACTTCCCCTTTGCTGCAGCCATTCTTAATAACGGGTGTCTTGGGCGGCTTCACGACCTTTTCAGCTTTTGCCGCTGAAGTAGTTGTAACCAGCGATGGCACGTTCATGATGCTTGGCTACATCGCAGTCACATTGATCGCTGGGCTGCTTGCGGTGCCACTTGGGTTGCGTGCTTTTCAAGTAACGACGCGTAAGCCATGAACCTCGCAACGGTCGGCTGGATCGCTTTAGGGGCGGGAGTAGGTGCTCCGCTGCGTTTCGTTATTGATCGAGTGGTGAGTGAGAGGTCCGCTACGAGCCGAATTCCTTTGGGATTGCTCGTCATCAATATTCTTGGTTCTGCCTTACTTGGCATCGTTCTTGGGTTGGACAACCCGACCTTGGCCATTGTTGTGGGTGGTGGTTTCTGTGGAGCCTTCACAACGTTTTCCGGGTTCGCTTGGGAAAGCAATGCACTCAGGCGGCAAAGTCGGGCAGATTTTTGGATCTTTATCACTGCAATGGTCGGGCTTTGTGTTCTAGCATTTTGGTTAACGTGGTCAATCACTTCTGCACTGGTGTGATGTAACGAATTCGGCGTTCTGTAACAACAACGTCCATGCGTGCGTCATGTGATTCCACTGGGATATCTAGAAGATCTTCTCGATCATGCACAACCGCGATCAACAACGGTGGGTCAACAAATGCGGCGAGGGCGCGGTCATAGAAGCCGCCCCCTTGTCCAAGTCGAAATCCCATCGGATCAATGGCAAGTGCGGGAATCACGATCGCTTGAGCATCTTCAAGTTCTGCTACTTGTTCGCTCTGGACTTCTCGAATTCCAAAGGACCCTATCTCCGTAGCTGAGCCTCGAGACGTCTCTATCCATTGAAGTACGTCATTTTGAACTCGAGGAGTCAACACGCGAATTCCGCGAGCCCATAAAGATTCAAGGAGTGCATCTGTACTGGGTTCTGTTGCGGTAGAGAAGTAGGCGGCCACGCAAGTTGGTCTTAAGGCATCTAAAACTTCCATCACGCCGTGCGAAATGGCATGAGCAACGTCACTGCGCTCGGCAGCCGCCTGATCTACGCGACCATCCCGAATTCGCCTGCGAATGAGCGCTTTGCGATCCGACTCCTGCGTTGAATTCGTGGCCACGCAACCATGGTGCCGTATAAATGCGGGCTAAGGTCTTACCCATGTCCAAAGTGGTGCGTAAAGCAGTGGTGCCGGCTGCAGGTCTAGGTACCCGATTCTTACCCGCAACCAAGGCAACCCCCAAAGAAATGTTGCCCGTGGTTGATAAGCCGGCAATTCAGTATGTGGTCGAAGAAGCCGTTGCTGCCGGCTTAGAAGACGTGCTTTTCATTACCGGACGAAGCAAGCGCCCACTTGAAGATCACTTCGACCGCAACTTTGAACTCGAGGAAGCCTTAGAACGCAAGGGAGACTCCGAGCGTTTAGGTCAAGTAACCGAACCAACGGAGCTCGCTCGCATTCATTACGTGCGTCAAGGCGACCCGCTGGGGTTGGGCCATGCTGTTCTCGTTGCCGAAAACCATGTAGGTGACGAGCCATTTGCTGTCCTGCTCGGCGACGATCTTATTGACCCGCGCGATCCAATCTTGCCCAGGATGATGCAGGTTCGAGAGCAACACGGTGGCTCGGTGATCTGCTTGATGCAGGTGCCAGCAGAATCGATTTCGTTATATGGGTGCGCGGCGGTTGAGTCGACTTCTGAAAGCGATGTGGTGCTCGTAACCGATCTCGTTGAAAAACCTGAGGCATCTGCGGCTCCAAGTTCGCTGGCAGTAATTGGCCGCTACTTACTAGATCCGGCAGTTTTCGAGGTGCTTCGCAACACAGCCCCAGGTCGCGGGGGTGAGATCCAATTGACTGACGCATTGCGCGTGCTGGCTTCGATGCCGGAATCAAAGGGCGGCGGCGTTCGAGGCGTTGTGTTTAGCGGCCGCCGCTATGACACAGGTGACCGACTCTCCTACCTGCAGGCGAACATCATGCTGGCTGTCGAACGTGAGGATCTTGGCCCAGATCTGCGTGCTTGGCTACAAAAGTACGTCGCAACCCTCACGTGAGCTGGCAGGCGAAACTTTTTGAAGGCGAAGTTGGACTTCGCCCTATTCGTCAGCGCGATGCAAAAGTCTGGCGAGAAGTTCGACTACGAAACCTTGCTTGGCTTGAACAGTGGGAAGCCACTGTGCCTGAAGAGGGCCTGATTTCTGGTGAAGTCCCTGCGACCTTTGGTGTAATGGTGCGCACTCTGCACCGCCAAGCCCGGCTTCGACGGGTAATTCCCTGGGTTGTCACCTATAACGGTGAGCTCGTTGGGCAAGTGACAGTCGGTGGGATCGCCTACGGATCGATGCGCTCGGCACATATCGGCTATTGGATCGATGAGAAAGTTGCGGGGCGCGGGATTATGCCTACAGCCGTGGCCATGGCGCTGGACTATTGCTTTGAAGAACTCGAACTTCACCGCGTTGAAATTCACATCCGTCCTGAAAACACCGCTTCGCGCCGGGTTGTCGAAAAACTTGGTATTCCAGAAGAAGGTTTACGACGTTCTTACCTGCATATTGATGGCGATTGGCGGGATCACATTTGCTACGCAATCGTTGCAGGCGAACGCCCGCAAGGGGTTTTGACCAGTTGGCGAGCTTCGCAAGCGCGCTGACTTATACCTAAAAATTCGCGACACGCCAAATGAAACAATCGTCACATCCAACTTGTCCCGTGCTTAGGGGCTTAACGTACGTAACGTGACCGGGCTGATCTATCTAGTGATCATCGCTCTTTGGGCTGCCGTTCTTATTCCGATGTGGCTTCGCCGCCACGATCAAGTGAGCGAAGTTCGGTCAACCACCAGATTCAGCACTGCAATGCGTTCGCTGGGTACTTCGCGAACAGAGGAAGACATGGCGACTCAACGCAATTCCCAAACCTCACGCAAAGCAGCAGCCCAAGCCAGTGCTACGCAGCGTCGAACGATGGTTCTTGGATCCCTTTCCGCGCTGCTCGCCGTCACCTTGCTCATGGCAATCGGATCGATGGCTCCCAAATGGCTACCAATGTTTATGGCGGTTCTCGTAGCCGGATTCGTCGTGGCAACGGCAATGACTGCCTCCCAGCGCACTTCCGTGAAGGCTGTTCGTTCTGCGTACGCCGAGCCAGTTCGTCGCCGTCGCCCAGTAACGGTTCCAGAAGCGCCCGCAGCGCCGGTTGCTCCAGCCATTGAAGACGAATGGGAAAACTGGAACGCTTGGGATGATGAAGATTCATGGGAGGCCGTACCTTCCACGCTTCCGACCTATGTGAACTCACCACGCGCTTCAGTTATTCCTCGCCCAATTGACCGCAACCGTCCAAATGAATGGGACGGAATGGCCATGGTTGATGCGGCCACCAAGATGCGTCGCCATACCAATGCAGCACATGCGCCGATGCCTGTTGGTCATCACGCGCAGACTGAAGAGATTCCAATCGTTCGGGTTGCTAACGGCTAACTGCTCGGCGCTCATTGCTAGTGTTGCCTCGTTCCAGGGGCTGTGGCGCAGTTGGTAGCGCGTCTCGTTCGCAATGAGAAGGCCAGGGGTTCGAATCCCCTCAGCTCCACCACTTCAGTTCGCACAGGAATTTTTGGTCTTGCTCGAATAGTGATCTTGAGGCCACCGGAGAAACACAACTAAATCCAGGTGGGCATCCACATGCGCATCTGCCATTGGTTGTAGGGGATGGGTTGCCCCGTCCACACTGGGTAAAACCACCACGCGGCAGCGATAACGAGTGCAACAAGAATGGTGATGGCGATCATGCCGCGCTTCTTTCGCTCAGCAGTTGCATCTTGGGGCCCGAGTAGCGCAGCCGCAGACATCGCCAATGCGATCGCAAGAAATGGCACGAAGACAACTGTGTAGAACGTGAAAATTGTGCGGTTCAGATACATCATCCACGGTAACCAGCCGGCAGCGATACCAACCAGCACTGCTGCAGAACGCCAGTCGCGCTTACCTAACCACCGCCACACTTGGTAGACCACCGCAAGAATGCCAGCCCACCAAATAATCGGGTTGCCAAGCGCGAGCACTTCAGATGCGCAGTAGTCGACTTCGCAGCCTTGGCTGCGGTCTTTAATGTCAGCCCACTGGAATGACGTAGGTCTTGATTGAAATGCCCAGGACCACGGGTTACTTGCGTATGCATGCTCCGTGGTGAGTCCAACATGGAAATTCCACATCTCAGAGTGATAGTGAAAGAGGGAACTCAATGAGGCTAAGACCCCAGTTCCGGCAGCCCACGAACGATCCCAGCCTTCATCGCTAAGAAACCAGCCAGTCCACGTTGCTGTGTAGGTCAAGGCAATGATGACGACGCTTAGCGCAGCGGTGCTTGGCATTGAGCGAAGCAGTGTTGCTCGCCATGGGTATTTGACTCCGATGGCTTTGCGAGCCGAGACATCCCAAACAATCGACATCAAGATGAAGGCCATCGCGAAGTAGATGCCCGACCATTTGACTCCACAGGCCAGACCAAGCGCGAATGCAGCGGCCCAGCGCAGTGGCCGCATCCCAAACTGAGGGCCCCAGGTGGTCGCGGTGGCTTCGATGCCTTTTTTCTCAATCAATGTCGCTAATCGTTTACGCATCTGGTCGCGATCAAGAAGATATAGGCCAAAGGCGAGCAGAACAAAGAAGCCAAGAATGATGTCAAGTAGGCCTGTGCGACTCATGACAAGGTGAATGCCATCAAGAGCTACAAAGAGGCCAGCCAAGGCTCCAACGAGATTTGATCGAGTGAGTCGACGCGCAATTCGTGCAGTGATGAATACCGAAAGAATACCAATGATTGCAACGCTTAATCGCCAACCAGTTGGCGTTGCCCCAATCGCAAGTTCACCAAGCGCGATGATCCATTTACCAAGTGGTGGATGCGCGATGAATGATCCAGCATCTGTGAATATTTGGAGATTCCAAATATTGCCATCAGAGGCCAGCAAGATTTTGTCTGCGTCTTTCACCGTGCCGTGCTCAACACCAAAACGAATGAGCGCCAGTGCGTCTTTTGGATAGTAGGTCTCATCGAAAACAACTTCATGAGGTCGACCAAGATTCCAAAGGCGCAGGATGGCGCCGATGACTGTCACGATGATTGCGCTGGTCCACCCTGAAGTTCGAGGCATCGGCGGCACAAGTCGCTGAGATAGCGATGCGGTGTCGCGGGCCACAAGCACTCACCCATCGTAGATGGGTGACAGGATGGAGTGGTGATTGAAGCAGCGGAAACAGCGATGGGGCGCATCGTCTTGGCTGCTACTCCGTTAGGCAATATGGAAGATGCCTCACCGAGGCTGGTCCACCTATTGAAAACTGCAGACATCGTTGCTGCTGAAGACACCCGTCGGTTAAGGCGTTTGGCTGCCGGATTGGGCCTAACCATAGGCGGCAAAGTTCTGTCCTATCACGATGCAAATGAGCGAGAACGTGCTGTTGAACTGGTTGATGCAGCATTGGCCGGTGCCGTTATTGCAGTGGTGACTGACGCAGGCATGCCATCAGTGAGTGATCCTGGCTACCGAGTCGTTGCAGAAGCGGTGTTACGCGGCGTTCCGGTGACGGCCGCTCCTGGTCCTTCAGCTGTGCTGATGGCGCTGGCCGTATCTGGGCTACCCGTTGATCGATTTTGTTTTGAGGGATTCCTGCCACGTAAAGGTGGGGAGCGATCAGCTCGCATCGCTGATCTCATTGGCGAACCCCGAACGATGGTCTTCTTTGAAGCACCCCACCGTCTTGAAGTGATGCTGCAAGCACTCGTTGAGGGGCTTGGAGCCGAACGCCAGGGGGCAGTGTGTCGTGAACTCACCAAAACTTATGAAGAGGTCAAGCGAGGCAGTTTGGCCGAGCTGGCGCTGTGGGCAGCCGAGGGGGTTCGCGGAGAGTGCACTGTGGTGGTCACTGGTGCCTCCCTTGAGGAGCGTCGGGCAGCGAGAGGGCTGATCTCCCCTGCCGATTGGGTGGCCGAGGTTCGTCGCTTAGAGGGAACTGGGCAAGACCGAAAGGCCGCAATTGCCGATGTTGCCCGCGAGGCTGGCATCGGTCGACGCGAGGTCTACGACGCTGTGGTCCAAGCCAAGAGCACACAACCGTAAGATCCGGCCATGGCTTCAACTGATTCTTCGGCATCCTTTTATGTCACTACGCCGATCTATTACGTCAATGATGCGCCCCATATCGGCCACGCCTACACGACTGTTGCCGGTGATTTCCTGACCCGCTGGCACCGCCAGCGTGGCGAGAACGTCTGGTTCCTCACCGGTGTCGATGAACACGGCACAAAGGTGCAGCGCGCAGCAGATGCTGGCGGAGTCACTCCGCAGGAGTGGGTTGATCGCCTCGTATCAACCGATTGGCTTCCAGTTCTTGGCACTGTCGATGCAGCCAACGACGATTTTATTCGCACCACTGAAGTCCGCCACATCGAAGCAGTGCAGAAATTTTGGGAAGCCGTCCGCGAAAACGGTTATGTCTACGCAGCTCCTTATGAAGGCCCTTATTGCGTTGGATGTGAAGAATTCAAACTTGCCGGTGATCTGCTGCCAGGAACTGGTGAATTTCAAGGCCAGCAGGTTTGCCCCGTTCATGGCCGACCGGCAGAACAACTCAGCGAAGAAAACTGGTTCTTCAAGCTTTCAGCTTTCGCAGAGCAACTCATCACGTATTACGAAGCAAACCCTGAAGCGATCCAGCCGGTAAGTGCCTATAACGAAGTAATGAGCTTCCTTCGCGGTGGGCTCGTCGATATCTCAATGTCACGTTCGAGCGTGGGATGGGGCATTCCACTGCCTTGGGATGAAAAACAAACGGTGTACGTCTGGTTCGATGCTTTGTTGAACTACATCACCGCAGTTGGCTATGGCCAGCCGGCAGACACCGACGCGGGCAAGTTATTTGCGCAGGTTTGGCCAGCAGATGTGCACCTAGTGGGCAAAGACATCTTGCGGTTCCACGCGGTGTACTGGCCAGCAATGCTGATGGCAGCGCAAATGCCTTTACCTAAAAAGGTTTTCGCACATGGCTGGTTGCTTGTTGGCGGCGAAAAAATGTCGAAGACCAAACTCACTGGTATTCCGCCAGCGCAGATTATTGATCACTTCGGCTCGGATGCCTTCCGTTATTACTTCTTGCGGGCCATTCAATTTGGCCAAGATGGCTCCTTCTCTTGGGAAGACATGAGCGCTCGCTACACCGCGGAGCTCGCTAACGGCCTTGGCAACCTTGCATCACGAGGCACCGCGATGGTGAATCGCTACTGCGAAGGAAAGCTGCCTGCAGCAGGAGTTGCATCTGCTGCGGAGACCG
>JBIIAA010000181.1:0-2525 GCA_044240165.1 Candidatus Nanopelagicales bacterium | reverse complement strand
AGAAATGGTCATGAAGAGTTAGGTCCGATGGGTAGTAGTAGGTGAACCGCACGTTTGTGCAGCCCCTAAAGCGTACGGCAAGGGGAAATCCCCCTAGACCGCGCGTCCGCAATTAGGAGTGGGACTAGTGAGCAGCGCTCTCCCACGAGTTACCCAAGCCAACTGACACGTCCAGCGGCACGCTCAGTTCTGCTGCTCCGGCCATCGCCTCACGCACTAAGGCCTCAACTTCTTGGGCCTCGCCAGCCACGATTTCAAGCACAAGTTCGTCATGAACCTGGAGCAGCATGCGGCTTTTCAATGGGGAGGCATCGAGTTCTTTGCCCACATTGAGCATCGCCACCTTCATGATGTCGGCCGCGGTGCCTTGGATTGGGGCATTCAGGGCCATCCGCTCGGCCATTTCCCGGCGCTGACGGTTATCTGAGGTCAGATCTGGCAGGTAGCGGCGCCTACCCAGCAGGGTTTCGGTGTAGCCACGCAGCCGAGCTTCCTCGACCACAGCTGCCAAATAATCGCGAACTCCGCCAAAGCGAGAGAAATACGTGTCCATCAAGCGTTGAGCCTCAGCCGGACCAATATCGAGTTGCTGACCCAGACCGTACGAAGAAAGCCCGTAGGCCAAGCCGTAGGACATCGCCTTGATCTTGCGTCGCATTTCCGGATCAACGTCACCCGGGCGAACGCTGAATACCTGGGAGGCAACCGTGGTGTGCAGATCTTCACCCGCATTGAATGCAGCGATCAGCCCGGCATCCTGAGATGCGTGGGCCATGATGCGCATTTCAATTTGGCTGTAGTCAGCTGTCATGAGCGATTCAAATCCAGTACCGACCACGAAAGTGCCGCGAATGCGACGACCAGCCTCGGTACGGATCGGAATGTTTTGCAAGTTTGGATCTGAAGACGACAGACGCCCAGTCGCAGCGACCGTCTGATGGAAGGTCGTATGAATACGCGCTTCACTGTCAGCCAGCGGAATCAGGCCTTCGACGGTTTGGCGCAGTTTTGCCCGTTCGCGCCATTCAAGGAGTGCAGCAAGCAGCGGATCGTTGGTCTGGGCAAACAGACCCTGCAAGGCCTCAGCATCGGTCGTGAAACCGGTTTTGATTTTCTTAGTCTTGGGTAGTCCGCGATCGACGAACAGAATTTCTTGCAACTGCTTTGGCGATCCAAGGTTGAAAGGGCGACCCACAAGTTCAAATGCTGTGTCTTCACTCTGTTTCATGTCAGCTGCAAACTCTGCAGATAGCGAATGAAGAAGCGGTAGATCAACAGCAATGCCAACGTGCTCGAGTCGAGCCAAGAGAACAGTCAGTGGAATCTCGACATCAAGGAGCAACGACTTTTCGTCTTGACTTTCAAGGCGTTCATCAAAGAGTTCGGCAAGTTCAGTGATTGCTGTGACTTCATCAACGAGAGCCGAATAATCATCGTCTGCACCGAACAACATCTGCTCGCCCGCTTCATTGACGATCAGTTCGCGGCCAAGAAACTTATTCACCACTGCTTCGAGCGCATATGAACGTTGGCCGGGTGATGCCAGATAGGCCGCAAGCGCCGTATCCATCTCAATACTTGCGATCGAAGCGTCAAGATCAAGCAGCGCGAGATAGGGACCCTTAAGGTCGTGACCGATCTTCGTAACTAAAGGATTCGCAAGCCAAGGCAACACTGCAGAACGAGTGGCTGCGTCACTGAGATCAAAGACTCCTGGTGCACCAGACGTTCCTACAACTGCCAGACGATCGAGAGTTCCCGTGCCTCTGCCCCACGTACCAGCAAACGCAATGGCGACAGGTGCTGTGAGTGCAGCAAGAAATGCTGCTGCTTTGGCTCCAGTAATCACTTCAGCTTCAACAGCTTCGCGCGCAGCTGTGACAGGTGCCGCTTCAACAGCTCCAGAAATTTGCAACACCGAGATTCGATCGCGCAGCGCGCGAAATTGAAGAGTGTCAAAGAGTTGATCCACTTCAGCACGATCAAAACCAGCGAGCCCGCAATCATCGACGTGTAAATCCATCGGCACATCACTGTGCAGCTGCGTAAGTTCACGGTTCAACATCACGCCAGCGATATTTGCGCGAAGTGACTCGCCAACTTTGCCCGTGATCTTGTCGCAATTATCGATCAGATTATTGAGACTGCCGTATTCAACGATCCACTTAGTTGCGGTCTTCTCGCCAACTCCGGGAATGCCAGGAAGGTTGTCACTTGGGTCGCCACGCAAGGCTGCGAAATCTGGATACTGCGTCGGAGTGAGGCTGTACTTTTCCAGAACAGCCTCTGGAGTCATTCGAGCTAGATCGGACATACCTTTGCGCGGATAAAGCACAGTGGTGTGTTCATCGACGAGTTGAAAACTATCTCGGTCGCCAGTAACGATAAGCACTTCGTATTGATCAGCTTCAGCTTGCTTCTTAAGCGTTGCGATGATGTCGTCAGCTTCAAAGCCATCGACTTTCAAAATCTTCACGCCTAGAGCACGAAGCACTTCTTCAATCAGAGGTACTTGATTCTTAAAG
>JBIIAA010000180.1:0-2550 GCA_044240165.1 Candidatus Nanopelagicales bacterium | reverse complement strand
CGCATGTGGGAATTTTGCGATCGGTTGCTTTCGCTCGCGCTTCCTCGCATCCGTGACTTCCGCGGCCTGTCACCAAAGCAATTTGATGGCAGCGGTAACTACACGTTTGGTCTCACAGAGCAGTCAATGTTCCATGAGATTGACCAAGACAAGATCGATCGCCCTCGCGGCATGGATATCACGCTTGTCACGACCGCGAAAACCGATGATGAAGGCCGCGCTTTGCTTCGCCTTCTCGGATTCCCTTTCAAGGAGGCCTGAGCCATGGCTAAAAAAGCACTCATCATCAAGCAGCAGTCAACGCCGAAGTTCAAAGTTCGCGCGTACACCCGCTGCAACAAGTGCGGTCGTCCGCATTCTGTCTATCGCAAGTTCGGCCTATGCCGTATTTGTCTCCGTGAAATGGCACACGCTGGCGAACTGCCAGGCGTGACCAAGAGCAGCTGGTAAACCACGACGCTGAAGGTCCTAACGGAAACCGCAGCGAGGAAGGCCTCAGGCCAAAAACATGACAATGACTGACCCGATTGCAGACATGCTTGCGCGCTTGCGCAACGCAAACTCTGCTTATCACGACTCCGTGTCGATGCCTCACAGCAAGATCAAGCTGCACATTGCAGAAATCTTGAAGCGTGAAGGTTACATCGGCGACTTCACCGAAACCGATGAAGCTGTTGGCAAAACGTTGACCCTCGAATTGAAGTACGGCCCAAGCCGTGAGCGTTCAATCGCAGGTCTGCGTCGCGTCTCCAAGCCTGGTCTTCGCGTGTACGCAAAGAACACCGCAATCCCTCGCGTCCTTGGCGGCCTTGGTATTGCCATCCTGTCCACCTCTGGCGGTTTGCTAACTGACCGTCAGGCACACAAGAAAGGCGTAGGTGGGGAAGTCCTCGCTTACGTCTGGTAGGGAGTATCTGATGTCACGTATTGGACGTCTCCCAATCGACGTACCCACAGGTGTAACCGTGGATATCGCTGGTCAGTCCGTCACGGTCAAGGGTCCTAAAGGCTCCTTGAACTTCGTGGTTGCTGAGCCAATCGAAGTGTCGCAAACTGATGGTGTTTTGGCTGTCACGCGACCTAACGATGAGCGCCGTTCCCGCGCACTTCATGGCCTGAGTCGCACCTTGATCTCCAACATGGTGATCGGTGTTACCTCAGGTTACGAAAAGTCACTTGAACTCGTTGGAACCGGCTACCGCGTTGCGGCAAAGGGCACCGACCTTGAGTTCCAGCTCGGCTTTAGCCACCCAGTGTTGGTATCAGCACCTGAAGGCATTTCCTTCCAGGTGGAAAGCCCAGTGAAACTTAAGATCTCGGGCATCGACAAGCAAAAGGTCGGCGAAGTTGCCGCCAACATCCGCAAGATTCGTCCACCAGAGCCTTACAAGGGCAAGGGTGTTCGTTACGAGGGTGAAGTCGTTCGCCGCAAGGCTGGAAAGGCCGGTAAGAAGTGAGCAAGTACGGTGTCAAGCTTGGCAAGGGCAACAAAAATGTTGTCGGCCGCAAGCGTCGCCACATCCGCGTCCGCAAGAAGGTCTCAGGTACAGCCGAGCGTCCACGCTTGGTTGTCACCCGATCGGCTCGCCACATGTTCGCTCAGGTTGTCGACGACAATCAGGGTCGCACGTTGGCATCAGCCTCAACGTTGGAAGCCGACCTTCGCGTCGACAACAACGACAAGAGCGCAAAGGCTCGCAAGGTTGGCCAATTGGTCGCCGACCGCGCCAAGAAGGCCGGCATCGAAGCGGTTGTGTTTGACCGCGGCGGTAACAAGTACCACGGTCGTGTGGCCGCTCTCGCTGAGGGTGCCCGCGAGGGTGGCCTGGACTTCTAAGACGTATTCGGACAAGTAGGGAAGAGGAAACACCATGGCAGCAACCCAGCGACGCGAAGGCGGAGCAGGCGAGCGCAAGGATCGCAAGGAGCGCACTCCTCGCGAAGAGAAGTCCGCATTCGTCGAGCGTGTGGTCGCGATTAATCGCGTGTCCAAGGTCGTCAAGGGTGGTCGCCGCTTTAGCTTCACCGCACTCGTAGTTGTCGGAGACGGCAATGGCATGGTCGGCGTTGGCTACGGCAAGGCGAAGGAAGTTCCAGCAGCGATTGCAAAGGGCGTTGAAGAAGCTAAGAAGCATTTCTTCAAGGTCCCTCGCATCCAGGGAACGATTCCTCACCCAATCACCGGTGAAGCTGCCGCTGGCGTAGTCATGCTGCGCCCAGCTGCTCCAGGTACTGGCGTTATCGCTGGTGGACCTGTTCGCGCCGTATTGGAATGCGCAGGAGTGCACGACATCCTGAGCAAGTCAATGGGTTCAGACAACGCCATCAACATTGTGCACGCCACAATCGCAGCGCTGAAGGGTCTTGAATCACCGCAGCAGGTTGCAGCACGTCGTGGCTTGCCACTTGAAGATGTCGCACCAGCTCGTTTGCTGCGTGCAATGGCTGCAGGGACGGAAAGCTAATGGCACGGTTAAAGGTGACTCAGAAGAAGTCAGAAATCGGTGGCACTTCAACCCAACGCAATACGTTGCGTTCACTGGGCTTGAA
>JBIIAA010000082.1:0-9088 GCA_044240165.1 Candidatus Nanopelagicales bacterium | reverse complement strand
CACGTATAGAGGTAGCGATAGCGAGTGACTGTTGGAGTAAATGATGCTTCAAGGGCAGCTCGCCAGCCGGGCACCAGGACTTCGTCTAGATCAAGGGAAATACACAGATCAACATCTTCAGGAATTAACGACAAAGCATGGTTGCGTGCAACATCAAAGCGCCAAGGATCAAAGACTTGAGTAACGACGCTGACCCCGGCAGCAGTAGCAAGGGCAGCAGTGTCATCCGTTGAGCCAGTATCAACAAGGATGCGGTAGTCAGCTTCAGCGCAGGAATCGGCCCAAGCCTGCACGAAGGCAGACTCGTTCTTTGAGATTCCATAGACCGCGATGCGCATTAGGCGGACTCTTTGCCTGCGAACATCGACATAGTGTGGCGCAGAAGACCAGACACCGGCCAACCGACCTAAAGCCCAGCCTAGAGTTCGGGGGACAGAGTCAAAGCGACGATTGCGCTCGGTTCTAAACCGCCTACAGCAACCCTAGAGGCGCTGATGTGTGGGAATAAGTGAGCGACTGTTTAAAGTCGTCTGGATGAACTATTCGCGTTCCATGCGGCCGGGCTGCTTCGCGTTTCGTCCCGTCATAGGAGCCATTTGCGTATTTAAACCTTTGTGGGGAAATCCATGAGTCTCAGATTTCTAGTGAACTGTTTTTTATCCGTGCCATCGTGCATTTAATGTCAGTAGTCCTTCAACACGGTTTAGTTGCTGATGAAGCCATTGTGGTTCGCCATTTTCCCAAGGAAAGTTGAAAAGATCTTGGCCTTTCCAAAGATTGTGATCTGAACAAAGCCAAACTTGATTCGATCCGTTTCGTGGGCCCCCCAATGACTTGGGAAACATGTGGTCTGCTTCTATCGACCTATCGGTCAGTGGACAGGAATACCCCCACAATTTTTCAGACTGACATACATCTCCACGCAATGCGCGCGAAAAAGGCAATAGATCAAGGGCGGAGGACCGGTCGAGCGCATGCCAGCGAGGTCTCGAAGGTTTCGCTTGTGTCGACGGGCAACTAACCGAATTGGGAATGTCAGCTGTAGTTCATGGAAATATAAACTGCTGTTGTTCCGGTAGACGTATCGACCTTCGCCACTTTTTCCTTGGGACAGGAATCGCCCTAATGCTGCGATTGCCGACCCTTAAATCGGATCAGATTGTCTTTACACAGCGAACGCAGGCAGCGGCACTGATGGGAAGAGTTCTTGGAAAGCGCCGATACGAATGCGGTGACTGACTGCCTCGTCCACACCATCGAAGAGTCCATGCAAGGTCTCCTGAGTGTGACCGAAGGTGCCCTCGAAGTGAGGGTAGTCCGAACCCCACATTACGTTCTGCCATCCCATAGCCGAGCAGGCCAAGATTGCTGAGGCGTCATGCTGGAATGAGGCATAAACCTGCTCGAAGAGAATGTCAGCAGGCTCACGGTTCAGCACCGGACGCACACCAGCAGAATGCTGGCGGTAGCCCTCGGTCATACGGTCCGCGAGGAATGGCCCCCACGTTGCGCCACCTTCGGAAACCAGGACCTTGAGCTCGCGACGCTGGTCGAGCACACCGCTCGCGATGAGTTTGGTGACGGCCTTCTGGCCGCCATAGGTGGTCTCTACATAGTTGAGAACGGCGCCACCGCGTCCACGAAAGTACACACCGGTGCGCTCGGTTGGCTCAAGTGGCTCGGTGCCGATGTGGAAGGCAATGCGCATTCCGGTGTCTGCGAAGGCATCCCACATTGGATCCCACTCCTCGTGGTGCCAATCTGGGCGACCTAGTGGAGGAAGCACGGGCAAGAAGCCCGCAAGGAAGCCATCAGCTGCCGAACGCTTGATTTCCGCAACAGAATCGTTGATGTCCAACATCGGAATTGCCGCAGTACACACGAATCGCTCTGACTGATTCTGGAAGTCGAGTGCGAACTCGTTCATCAAACGAGCTCCACGCTTTGCTAACTCTGGGGTGCGAATGTTTGAGGCCCAGATGCCAAGGGAGGGGAAGATGACTTCTGCCCAGACGCCTTCGTTGTCGGCATCTTGCAGTCGCATCTCGGCATCGTTGGACTGAATATGGCGGTTCGCATGCTCTGTGGCATCAGTGCCCTTGGGCATCGCGGTCATGCGGGGCGGACGGCCACCCTGTTCACCGGGCGCTGATTGCGGCATTGCGCGGCGAAATTCCTGGCCATCGAGATAGATAGTCTCGAATGCACCATCGGCATCCTTAACGCTGCGAGGCATGAGTGAGCGGAGGTGTTCAGGAAGGGCGTCGAACAGAGTTGGCGGCTCGATAATGTGCGAGTCGCCTGAGTTGGCCCAGATCTTCATTGCTAGTCCTTTGTTAGTGTTGGGCGAATTCATTAAGCAGCAGTCCAGAAAGGCAGGGTCAGAGTTTCGCTGACGCGATTCCACACCACTTTTAGCGGCATTCCCACCTTTACGTCCTCGGGTTCAACATCGACGATGTTTGAAACAAACCGACATCCAGGTGCGCCATCTGCATCAACAACAGCTGGAATGTATGGAACGTAATCCTGCTGATCAGGCGTCAGCGGATGCCGCACGATGATGAAGCTGTACAAGGTGCCAGTGCCCGGCAGATCTACGTACTCAAGATCCTGCTTATGGCATTGCGCACACCAGCGCGAGGGCGGCAGGCGAAACTTGCTGCAGTTTGTGCATTTTGGTGCGGTGAGCTGCCCGCGCATAGTTGCTTCCCAGAAAGGTGCGGTCCAAGCATCCGCGTATGGATCCGTGAACAAAGGGGAGGGCATGTACTTAAACGGAATGGCGGGAGTGGACATCAGCGATCCTTCTTCAAGATTGTGCCGGTCATAGGAATGGAAGACGGACCACCAGTGACGAGTGCAATCTCGGCACCCTCGACCTGATTGATAGCCGTGCCACGAATTTGCTCTACACCCTCGACGATATGCGTCATACCCGGACAGTAGAAATCCGATAGGTTGCCGCCGTGGGTATTCACCGGGATTGACCCAGTGCCAAATCGGATATTGCCTTCGGCCACGAATGGCCCACTCTCCCCAACTGGGCAGAACTGGAAGTCCTCTAGCTGCATGAGCACCATGGGTGAGAAATGGTCATAAAGCAGCGCAACATCGACATCTTGAGGCCCGACCTCGGCCATCGAGTACATCTGCTTCGCGACATCGCGCGCACCGGCGGAGGCAAAACTTAGATCGGGCATCTGGAAGTTGCCTAGGAGGTGCGCATTGTTGCCCGTGCCGCCAATACCGCTACCGGAGATGAGCACTGGTGGGTGCGGCAGATCGCGTGCGCGTTCCACTGAAGTTGTGATCACTGCAATAGCGCCGTCGTCTTCCATTGTGTAGTCGAACAGACACAGTGGGTCCGAGATCATTCGCGCCGCGAAGTAGTCCTCAAGCGTCAAAGGAGTCTGACGAATCGATTGAGGTCGCTTCATTGCGTTGTTGCGCTGCGAGATGCAGACCTCGGCGAAATGCTCGCGCTTTGTGCCGTACTGATACATATGGCGTTGGGCAAGCATGGCGAAGTTATGCCCTGGCGACATGATCGACGCCGGCGAGACGAAGGCTGCTTCGGGAGAGACACTTGTGCCACCGCCGTAGGCACCTCCGCCACCAGCGCTTGGCAACTTACGAGGGCCCTCCGAAGAACCACCGAAGCGGCCGGCAGGAACTTGCTGAAGAACGAACAAGCTCACGCAGACATTGGCGAGTCCTGCATTGATCACAGCAGCGGCCATACCAACTGAACCAGCCGCACCGCTACCACCGGCGGTGAGCGTGGCAGCGAACTTCACATGAGGAACGCCCAAGAGATAGGCCATGGATCCAGGGTCTGCTGGCGCTCCGCCATAGAACGCAAAGCCATCGAGATCATTTACGGTGAGTCCGGCGTCATCCAGCGCCTTCAACGTTGCCTCGATGGCCATGTCCATCATCGACTTAGGCAGCGACGCACCGCGCCGATAACGCTCCGTCTGTCCGATTCCAACGATTGCAGCCTTGTCTTTCATCGTCACGTGCAAACCCTTCTCCCGTTACAAGCGCAGTGGAAGATGAGGCCTCACAACTGGCTTGGTGTTCCCATTAACCGTAGCGCTAGTTCTACGCTGTATAGGGCTTTTCGAGAAACTCGTTCCGCGCTAGGCCAACATGCACCACCACGAAGGACATGTGGACCAGCCGGGACTCCACTAGGCAAGTACCGCACACGAAGCAATGCATGATCTATGAGCGAGTGTCTACCTCAGTATGTGCAACGCAAACATGGCATTTTGATGTGTCGGTCATGTGCAAATTCGTCCGGTGGGTGGAACAAATGGAGATTTAATCTCCGTGCTCAGAATTGCTTGACTAACATAAAACTTGTAATAAATTCTGTAACGGCAGGCTACATAAGACTCCAAGTGGCTCTCGAATATAGACAGTTCATTTGTGGTTGAAATTCTTGCCACAACCCAATCAAAGGATGTTATTAATGAACATGAATTCATGGAAACTTGATGGGAAGATTGCAATCGTTACTGGTGCCGCACTTGGCGGAATAGGCGAATCTTTCGCTTTGATGTTGGCAGATGCGGGCGCGAGCGTGGTCTGCGCGGATATCAACATTGCAGGTGCGCAAGGGGTCGCGGACCGCGTGACAGCATTGGGTGGTCGAGCAATAGCAGTGCACGTTGATGTGCGCGACGAGAAATCTATTGATGATGCCGTAGCAGCGACAGTCGCTGAATTTGGTGGTGTCGACATCTTGGTAAATAACGCCGCACTGATGATTGCTCTTGTCGGAACATCCTTGATTGACTACACCCGCGAACGTTGGGACGAGGCAATGGCGGTGAATGTGACAGGACCTTGGATGTTTGCCAAAGCAGTGGTTCCGTCAATGACTAAACGCGGAGGTGGCCGAATCGTTGGTATGAGTTCACTCGGGGCTTATCCAGCCGGCAGCGTCTATGGGATCACCAAACTGGCCATGGTGGGACTTACCACCTCACTCGCAACGGAACTTGGACCACTAAATATTACCGTCAACGCTATTGCTCCAGGTTACACGCAGAGTGAAGCTGGCATGAAGTTAACTCCACAGTCCGGACCAATGCGAGAGATGATCGAGGCTAGGGCCGCCACCCGGGCAACAGGCACACCACAAGAATTAGCCAACGTCCTTCACCTACTTGTAAGCCCGGCTGGGGAATGGGTATCCGGTCAAGTTATCCATGTGGACGGTGGCTCCATCATGCGCCCGTAAGTAATACAAATTCACTTAATACTTCCGCAAAAAGCAAAGGATTTCACATGTCTATAACTAACTACTCTCTTCCAAGCGGGTCATTGCTCATTGGTGAGAATCGTATTAAAGATTCATCAGGTGGAATTTATGAACATATTTATGCGGCTGATGGCAAAGTTAATGCTGTAATCGCAATGGCAGGAGCTCGCGAAGTTGATCAGGCGGTTGCATCTGCTTGGGAAGCTCAAAAGGTTTGGATGGCTTATACAGTTGATCAACGTAGAGACATGCTCATCAAACTCGCCGATCTCTGTGAATTACATTTTGATGAACTCAATTACATCAACACGCAGGACTATGCAGTGCCAATTTCAAGCGGTGGCGGACATCCCGCACAACTTATTCGTTTTCTGCGTTACTACGCAGGCTGGGTGGATAAATCATTTGGAGAAACAACGCCCACGTCACAAAGAATGAACGACATCAACATGATCGACTACGAACCATATGGCGTAGTAGCAGTGATCCTTAATTGGAATGGACCACTATTTGTCATAGGCATGAATGTGGCACCAGCACTTGCTGCTGGTAATGCAGTGGTGATCAAGCCGCCTGAATTATCTCCCTTAGGGCCAATTCGTTTTGGAGAGCTTTGTCTTGAAGCTGGATTACCCCCTGGCCTTGTGAACATCATTCCTGGTGGCCCCGAAACAGGCGACCTTTTGGTGAGACATCCAGGTGTGCGCAAGATTCATTTCACTGGAGGCGGCCACACTGCAAAACTCATAACAAAATCGGCGGCTGACAATCTCACGCCGCTGGCTACCGAACTTGGCGGAAAGGCCCCTGCACTTATTTACCCGGATGCGGACATTAGTCAGGCGGCATTCTTGATGGCAATGACTGGGCCAATTGGGCAAAGCGGCCAAAGTTGTGCATGTGCGAGTCGGGTGCTTGTGCACGACAAGGTTTATGACGAATTCATGGCGAAATATATAGAAATTATTGAGTCAGTAAAAATCGGAGACCCTTTAGCCGCTGACACAGTAATGGGTCCAGTGGTTTCGAAGGGTGCGCATGATCGCATTCTTGGCGTGATTGATAAGGCAGTGAATCAAAAAATGGGTGAACTTGTAACAGGAGGGGGATCAATTTCAGCGAAACTCGGTGGTGCGATGGCTGGTGGGTATTTCATCGCTCCGACAGTCTTTGCCGGGGTCTCAAATAATTCAGAATTGGCTCGGATGGAGACATTTGGGCCAGTAGCTTCTGTCATGCGTTGGAACGACGAGTCCGCAGCCTTAGCGATAGCTAACGATACGGAGTTCGGGTTGAATGCTTATGTGTTCACGCAGAATCTCAATACAGCTCTGCGAATGACCAAACTACTTGAAGCAGGATCAGTCTGGGTCAATGGCGGGCCCAATATTACTCCGCAAAGCCCATATGGCGGGTACAAACAAAGTGGATCCGGTAGTGCTGGTGGCATAGCTGGCCTACGGGAATTTCAACAGGTAAAAACTAAGAGATTCTGGATGGAATAACACATCACCCATTCAGACTTTAGCGTTTTACAACTCGTTCCCAGATTCTGAACCGGTTGCTCTGTATAGGAGAAGTGATCAAGCCTTACCTGTGCTTCTGCTTTTCAATAATCGCCGCCCACCCTCTCTTCGCTGAATGTTTGCGAAGAAAGGATGGGCGGCGAATTGTGTGAAAGATGCAGGTTGCGCGTGTAATAGGGCGTTACACGTTCATCTCGAGATGTCGCTTATGACCTACTTTTGTTCACCAATAGCTCAGAGATCACAATGATTTAGTCTCCTAAATTTACGCCCCTATCGCGTTCATCCAGGTCAGTCGCTATCGACCGATTTTAGGATATATCGCTTAATAGCCACCTGTGTTTGAAGTCCCGCTGACAATGGCTCCTACTGACTTTATGCTCGATGATTAATTGGATGAGCGGTGCATGAAAAATATTATTTCGACTGGGGCCAAAATGGAGTCTTCGATCCATCGGGATGTGTGCGCTTAATTGTCAGTTGGCAAACGTGTATTGGTGCGAGAGGGGACTTGCTATGGATAGTTCTGTTCTCGCACGTGGTTTTCTCATTATTGAAGTTTTGAGTACGTCGGAAAGACCTCTGACTATTACTGAAGTCGCACGGCGCTCAGGAATGCCTAAGTCGACGGCACACCGGCTGATAAGTCAATTGATCGAGCATAGAATCGTCTCGAGGTCTGGCACCAAAATCACTCTCGGGCTAAGAATCTTCGAGTGGTCCCATAAATCGTCTTACTTGCGAGAACTTCAAATTAAGTCAAAACCTCATCTTCAAAAGTTGAACCAATATTTGGGTGAAACAGTCAGCCTTGGAGTGCTTGATTCCAATGAGATAGTTGTGGTCGCCAGAGAAGAATCATCTGGAGCAGCAAATGAAATCCGCATAGGTGCTCGGCTTCCCGCTCACGCTACCGCCCTAGGTAAAGCACTTCTATCCTTTCAGGGAACACTGGCTAACAACAGCACTGTTGCAGTGCTGACTACTTACACGCCGTATACGGTGAAAACGCTGAACGATCTAGACGCACAAGCGCGTTTGGTGAAAAAACACATGTACGCAGTCGACGATCAGGAATACTCAGTGGGCACGTCATGTGTTGCAGTTCCTCTTTTGGATCCACTTGGTCTCGCATATGGTGCTATTTCCGTCTCCCTAAACTCGCTTAATTTCAACGGCCCAGCTATGGGAGCAATCCTTAAGAAAGTCGCTGCTGACATTCAGAAAGAGATGTCACATTGCGAAGCACGGATTGCGCGACGAACTAACTAAATGAACCCCGGTTCGAAAGCGAAGGTTAGTAATGCAGGCTGGTTCAGTGGAACTTGTATTCGGATCGGTCCATACGCTCACCCGGTGATTTACGCATCTCCATCCTGTTCCGGAATCAGTTGGATTTCTTGTTTGGAGCGATACATGATGACCAGCATTGACGTCAGTGTGATCTGCACTGAAGCCTGCAACTAGCCTCATGGTGTGAAAAAGACAATGTGGATGGCGATGGTCGTGGCCTTTCTGGTGTTTATTGGCTTAACGGCCTGGATTACTTCTAATCGATCAACTGTTCCTGCATCTGCTGCGGTTTCTACTTCTGATTCTTCGTCTGCACCAAGTTGGCTGTTTAGCTTGTCTTCAAATGCTGGCTCAATGAAGAAGAACGCAGACGGCTCCTACTTATTGACTCTTACTGGCGCTGATGACGCCATAACGGCATTCACTGATCGACCTGTTCGTGACACCGCCGTCGTACCTTTGTCTCGCGCTGTGTTGGCTTGGTCGCAGGTATTCGCATCCGCGCCACCCAATGCTGTTCTTGTTGAGCATGATCCCTCAGGTGCCAGTGATTCCTTTGTTGTCGAACTCACTGATCCGAAGCTGCTCAACGCCTCGACGATTAGATTTCATGCCGTTCTTGTTCAAAATGATGTGCAGCCCGCAAGTCTGAAGCCGATTGCCAACGCTCAATATTCGGTTCCACCAGCAACCTTTGGCACCGTGAGCCTGTTCATTGACGATGTCACCACCACAACAGTCAACTACCCGGCAATGTCGGTGTGTATGTCTTCAACAGGTGGTGAACTCACGCCTCCTGGAAGTGTGACCACCAGTTCAGAGACTGGCAGCTTCGATACCGCTTGCAAGAATGCTGGCGGCTATGTGGATCACACCCCAGGGACCCATTACACGATCCCTTCCTGATCACACTGATTGCTGAATTGAGTGCATGAGGTCCAAGGGCCCTTGATCTGACTTGTACTCGTCAGTTTCATGCTTGGTCGCGAAGGTC
>JBIIAA010000179.1:0-2588 GCA_044240165.1 Candidatus Nanopelagicales bacterium | reverse complement strand
TGAAGCATTGAATTTAGCCGAAGCCCCCTTGCGAATTGAGTGCATTGATATTTCCACGCTCATGGGTGAAAACACAGTTGCTTCACTCGTTGTGTTTGAAGATGGATTAGCCAAGAAGAGTGACTACCGAAGTTTTATCATCAAGACACCCCACGCGGATGACACAGCATCTGTTGCTGAAGTTGTCACCCGCAGATTCTCCAAATTGGGTGAAGATGCGGCTGCCGGCGCGCATTCAACCGATCAAATAGGTGAGAAAAAGAAGTTCGCCTACCCGCCAGGGTTGCTCGTTATCGATGGTGGGCAACCTCAAGTACGCGCCGCCCAAGATGCTCTTATGGCTTTAGGCGTTACAGATGTTCCTGTTATTGGATTGGCAAAACGGCTCGAAGAAGTGTGGTTACCAGATGACTCGGATCCGTTAATCCTTCCCAGATCGAGTGAGGGGCTATACCTCCTACAGCGCGTACGCGATGAGTCCCACCGTTTCGCAATAACTTTCCATCGCAAACGACGAGGCAAGGCCATGAAAGCCAGCGCTCTGGATAATGTTTCCGGACTCGGCGAGGCAAAAGCAAAGGCCCTTTTAAAGCATTTTGGAACGATGAAGGCGCTGAAGGCGGCGTCAGAAAGTGAACTTACGCAGGTGGCTGGCATCGGTCCGGCTCTTGCTGCCAAAATTCATGACGGACTGCATCCGAGAAATGAGGCTTCATGACTGATCAACCGTTAGAGGTTGCACTTGTGACAGGCATGTCTGGTGCCGGTCGTTCGACCGCCGCACGCGCGCTGGAAGATCTTGGCTGGTTTGTAATGGACAACCTCCCGCCGTCATTACTTTCACAAGCTATCGAAATTGCCGCCAAGACTAATGATCTTCATCGTGTCGCAGTTGTGGTTGACGTTCGCAGCGGTTCAATGTTCAAGGCACTGGCTGCAGCACTTGATGACATAGAAGCCAAGAATGTATTGCTTCGCACTTTGTTCCTAGAGGCCTCCGACGAGTCACTCGTTCGTAGATTTGAGAGTTCTCGTCGTCCGCATCCGCTTCAAGGAGAAAGTCGCATCGTGGATGGTCTACAAGCGGAGCGCATACTTCTTGGGGATTTGCGCGCAGAGGCCGATGTCGTTGTTGATACTTCGTTTTTGAATGTGCATGATTTGCGTCGTAAAGTCGAGGCTGCCTTTGCTCAAGAAACTCCAACAGATTTGCGGGCGACGGTTTTATCTTTTGGCTTCAAATACGGCATTCCCGTAGACGCGGATCTAGTCGCAGATATGCGTTTTATCGATAATCCCCACTGGGATCCAAAGTTGCGTTCCCTGACCGGCTTGGATCCTGCAGTGTCTGATGTGGTGCTTGCCAATCCTGCTGTTCAAGAATTTTTAAGAATTTACGGAGATCTCGTAAGCATTATGCGACCGGGATATATCGCTGAAGGCAAACGCTACGTGACCATTGCAATTGGATGCACCGGTGGAAAACATCGAAGCGTCGCGACTGCAGTTGAAATAGCTGAGCGTTTGCGTGCCATCGGTATTCAAACCTTGGTTGTCCACCGGGATTTAGGTAAGGAATGAAGCGTCTGCCGGTATCACTTAGTGGTCCTTCTGTGCCGGGGCCAAAGGTCGTAGCGCTTGGTGGTGGCCATGGTCTAGCGGCAACTCTGACCGCTCTTCGTCGCATGACGGATCGAATCACCGCTGTTGTGGGCGTCGCGGACGATGGTGGTTCAAGTGGGCGGCTACGCGCTGAGTTTGGAATTCTTCCACCAGGCGACCTGCGCATGGCACTCGCTGCGTTGTGTGGCGATGACACTTGGGGCCGCACATGGCAACGTGTGATTCAACATCGTTTTGGTGGGGTCGGTGAAATGAGTGGCCACTCGCTAGGGAATCTGTTGATCACCGCACTATGGGAAGAAACCGGTGATCCCGTTGCTGGGCTTGAATGGGTTGGCGCTTTATTAGAAGCCCAGGGTCGTGTCCTACCGTGCAGTTTGCAGCCGCTGGAGATCGTGGCTCAGGTCCGTGGGGTCAATCCTGCATCGCCCGAGGTCACTACCGAAGTGCGCGGGCAGGTTGAAGTTGCTTCAACGCCAGGAAGCGTGGTGAGCATCCGTCTTGAGCCTGCGAGACCTCAGGCCTGCCCAGAAGCAGTAGCCGCTGTTCGGGAAGCCGACGTGGTGATTCTTGGACCAGGATCTTGGTTCACCTCAGTGCTTCCGCATTTACTGATTCCTGAACTGGCCAAGGCGATAACAGAATCGTCGGCACGTCGAATTTTGGTGATGAATCTCGCGCCGCACGACGACATCGAAACAGCGGGGATACCTGTTGCCGAACACCTGAATTTTCTACGAGCAGTATCGCCGGAGATCCACCTTGACGCGGTGATTGCTGATCCACGCCATATTGAAAATGCGGTTGAGTTGGGTCGAGCGTGCCAAGAATTTGGTGCTGACCTCATTCTCGAGCAAGTGGCGTACAGCAGGGGAGAGCACCCCGGAGCCCACGATCCTGACAGGCTGGCTGTGGCCTTTCGAACTGCACTTCAGGGGTGAGCAACACGCCCGAGCGCGTTTCAT
>JBIIAA010000013.1:0-27986 GCA_044240165.1 Candidatus Nanopelagicales bacterium | reverse complement strand
GCCTATGTATTCATATCTTGTTGTTGGCATCGCGAACCGATGGCTGTCACACCATAAAGCGACTCCAGACTTAAACGGCCGTCGAATTCGGGGTCATACATAGAATTGACCGATGTCTATCCGGCTATATCTGAGTTCACAGGGACTAGGGAATGACCCTGATGTCATCCGGCCACGTGAGTCCAGCTCCAATCACGCGCTCATCGTGCTCAACGCTTTGGATGCTTACCCGAATTCGCGCCAAGGTGCTCGCGCTGACGAAATTGCAAGCCTCACAGCCTTGGGCTATCACTGCAATGAGTTGGACCTGCGAAATTATTTCAACCAACCCATGGACAGTTCCCAGCCCCAGACTTCAAGTGACCTTGCCCTGACCGAGGCACTCGAGCGCACCAATCTGATTTGGGTTGTTGGCGGCAATACGTTTGTACTTGCGCGCGCGATGACTGCGGCCAACTTCAAACCGGCCCTCTTGCTAGCAAACACTCGGAGAATTCATCAGGGGCTTGCATCACTTACCTACGGAGGCTATTCCGCAGGGTCGGTGGTAGCCGGCATTGATTTGCAAGGAATCGACATCATGGACGATCCTGACGTCATCCCAACGGGTTACGACTCACACACCCAAGCATTGACCCTAGGTTTGATCAACGATCGCATTATTCCCCACTATCAAAGTGATAATCCAGAATCAGCTAAGGCGGATGAAGCAGTTGCTTTTCTAGAACACCAAAATCTCAAATATCGCGCATTACGCGATGGAGAAGTATGGATCACTCACTCTCCGTAGATGAAAAACTCGATATCTCGGATTGCCACCGCCAGCGGAGCGGTCAAGGTAGGGCTCACCCCGGCCTTGATTCCAATGCGAAGACATTCCTTGTAATAATGAATGATCTCCCTGGGTGTGCCATGAAATTTGTTGAGCACCATCAGACCGGAGATCTGCAAGTCAGTGACGAGAGCTCGGGAATTATGAACTTTATCGGCCATAGACACCATCACCAGTTCTGATGGCTCTGTTTCCAAGCGGTCTAGATAGGTCTGTTTGCGTTCCCAGTAGCCCATCCATTGATCGTCGTCATCGACATTGTCTGAACAACCCAACACGATGGCAGCAACTCGTTCGCCAAATAGGTGACGAATATCAGCAAGTCGGGCCAGCCCGCCAGCATCCTCGACGGCGTCGTGAAGAAGTCCGGCGATAGCTTGGTCTTCATCGCCACCCGCTTCAATAATGAGCGAGGACACGCCTAAGAGGTGCGACATATAGGCAATGTTTCCGCCCTTACGCGTTTGCCAGGCATGTGCGTTTGAGGTGTAGGCCACGGCAGCGAAGTACCGCTCGCTGAGCACTACATGCGGCCTTGCCATGTTCCCCCCTTAAACGACTGATAAGCACACCGGAAATCCTTCGATGCGAAGGTAAGCCTTACCTATAATAAAGACTTCACACCCGCTCCCGAGCCAGACACTCAAGATCCCCCGTGAGCGAACACCCCCTCGGCGTCTTTCACCAAACGAATCCCCATGTTACGTACCTGTGGCTGGTCGAGCTGGCTGTCGGGATAGCCACTCCTGAAATTCACGATCCTGTTGATCTCGCCAGGCATTAATCGCGTCCGCTAACTGTTCAATCGAAAAACTTGTGAGTTCTGGATAGGTGGCCATTTCAGCCATGAAAATGCGTCCCGCCGCAGTCGCATCTGCCTGCGCGCCGTGCCAATCGGCTTCAGATAGTTCTAGGCCATAACGCTCAGCCGTGGGCTTGAGCCTTCGCTGCGCCTTGCCCTTTACATATTTATTGCATTGCTTATCAATCACGTATGAACACAGCACCTGATCTGTCGGTAGTAACGCCAATCCTTTGCGTTCAAGATCGGCATTAAAGAGCGGGATGTCGAATCCGGAGTTGAAACACACAATCGGTAAGCCAGTTGAAATCAAGAAATCGCGCATATCTGTCAGGGCCGCTAACTGATCCTGTCCATCTCGCTGACTCATTTCATTGGTGATGCCGTGCACAGCAGTGGTGACCTCTGGAATATCGACGTCCACCTTGATCAACCAACTTCGAGTAAAGGTTGGCTCCCCTGCTTTAAACACCACTGCAGCTGCGGTGACCACCCTTGATGCCGTCACATCCACCCCAGTGGTTTCAGTATCGAAGGCGACAAAGCCTGCTTGGATCCAGTGAGTAGACAGGTCAATAGACATAGACCTATCGAACCACCCGGGTCTGACGTAACACTTCATCCGATACGCATGTCATGCATCATTATTTGATGAAGCTACGAACCGGCGCGCTCGCGTTCGGTTTACTGGCCGGTGCCACGTTTACTGCGACCCAGCAGGCTAGCGCCGCCACTCCTCAACCTAGCGCGGCCATGGCCCCACGCAGCAACGTAACCGTAGCTCAACTGCTCACAAATCTGCCTGTAGTGAAGCCACTCACCGTTGGGTATCTCGCTGTTAAATTTATTCCACTGAGCTCCCGCCTCAAGGTCGACGCACGCGGTTGTGATCTCAAACGGCAACTTCTCGTCGAGGGCGCCCTCCGAAAGCCAGCGATCGGGCCGAACTGTTCATTAACTGGCGGTCTATGGCAGGTCGATAACGATCAGGAACTGGCAAACAATCCAGGACAGATCGTCTTAGCTCCAGTAGTTTCCTTTAAGGATGCCTGGGGCCAAGGCGCTTATGCGTGGACCCCCAAGCAGCGTTTCAGCTGGGCCACCTTTGTGCTCGCGCCCAACTCAACTCGCACAACAGTAGATCCCAATATCGCATCGACCCAGCGTTTCTATTCCAGCGCAGCACGTGCGAACAGTTCACTAAGCCTTGGATCTGAAATTGCGTGCCCAGTTATCGCTAACAGAGCCACGGCAATGCTGGCTAACCTCACGACCTGGGGGCTTTCGATTAGCCCTGAGCGCAGGCAGGAAATCACTGAAGCAATATCTCGATGTAAGTTTGGCAACGACCTCGTCACCATTACTTCGCAAACAGCTAGCAACAACATCACTTCAGTTCCATCGCCCGAAGCGGTCTCTACGACTATCGGCATTGACAGCCAGGGCTCAGATGCCATCATCCAAGGTTTCACCGGTTATGCGACTCCTGCAGGTGACGTTGTCAGCCGACAATTATTTGGTCTCCACGCGCCCCCTGATTCGGGTGCCGCTCCGAGCATTCCTTATGGCTACCTGCGCCTTTGGGACTCTGGCGTTTCTTGGGCTGAAATGAATCCAGCGCGCAATGAATTCAATTTTGACAAACTGGCTAAGGCAATCACCGTTGCGCAAGGCAAGAATGCGGCCGTCTTATACGTACTGGGAAAAACTCCGACGTGGGCGAGCGGTGGGTCAGATTCCGCTCCTCCAAAAGATATGGCCTACGTCCGCGAATTCATTTATGCGATGTGCATGAAGTTTGGCGGCACTATCGCGTCGTATGAATCATGGAATGAAGGAAATCTACAAACCTTCTGGAGTGGGTCTCCGCAACAGCTTGCAGACGTAACCCTTGCCGTGAATGACGCGATTAATACATGCAAGAAAAACTACGCGACACCAATCGATCCACGTGTCTTTGCCGCATCTACTGGCACCAGAGCCGAGGGGGCATTTGCAAATAACTTTAGTTTGTACCTTGCAGCCCTAAAACAATTGAACTGGCCTGTTGATGGTTACACCGTGCATTCCTATCCTTCCGCCGCCGGGGGGCCTGATGAGCGCATAGATGGACTTGCACAATTCAAAACGATGCTTGCGCTTAATGGTGCACCCACCAAACCTATTTATGATTCAGAAGTCAATTACGGACTTGCCGGATTGGGCCAAGATCATGTGGACATCGATGAGTCAACTTCAGCCGCCTATCTATCACGTACATATATTGATTCAGTGCGTTACGGCATAGCTTCAACCTTTTGGTTTCTTTGGACTGACGCCTACTACAGCAAACTTGGCATCCAACTCACCCCGGCAAGCGCCGTTACCCAAGCCGCTTGGACGGCAACGCAAAGTTGGCTCGTTGGCGGGCGTATGCAACGTTGTGGAGAGTTCGCAAATGTCACGATGTGTCAATTAACAGATGGCGGAGGAACGTTGTCCACCATTGCTTGGACCACCTCGGGCACTGCAAAAATCAACACGGCAGGGATCGGCAGGCAGGTGTGCGCGCTGAGTGGTTCCTGTACCCCGCTGGCGGGCAGCACCATCGTGATAGGCATTGAACCGGTTCGGCTACTTTTGTAACCCTTATGGCCCTTTATGGGGTGTAACCAGTCTGCCGATTCACCTTCCATGTGTGCGAATGCAGCGTTACCGTAGCGGCACTGGTGAGGAGTCCATTATGAAAACATCCCTTCAAGACGCTGCTGTTGTTGGCATCGGGCGAACCTCGTATAAGCGGGCATCAGGTCGAACTACGACCGCTCTTGCAGCAGAAGCCTGCCGCGCAGCTCTTGCAGATTGCGGCCTCACTCCTGCCGACGTGGATGGGTTCACCTGTTTTGGCACAGGTACCGGATCAGCCTCACCTTCAGCTGTTGCGCATGCAATCGGCGTTGAGGATCTTGGTTGGAGTTTGAGCGTCTCGGGCGGCGGAAATATTGTGACCAGCACAGTGATGGGCGCAATCACTGCTGTGACAAGCGGCCAGGCCAATGTTGTTGTGGTCTACCGGGTATTGGGGTCAGAGACTCGGTACGGAAAAAACCTCGGAATCCTCAACATTGAGGGCGAAGGTCAATTCTCCGGACCAAGCGGATTTCTAGTGCCGCCCCAGTGGTTTGCCATGTTTGCTCAACGTCATCAATTTGAATATGGGTCTACCAGTGAGGATCTGGGCGCAATAGCGATCCAGGAACGAATACACGCGTCCAAGAATCCACACGCTGTCGGCAGAGATCCAATCACCCTTGATGACTACATGAATAGTCGTTGGATCGCTGAGCCTTTTCGACTCTTTGACTGTTGTTATGAAGTAGACGGCGCTGTCGCACTAGTCATTACAAGTGGTGCACGCGCCAAAGATCTTCCCCATCCACCTGTTCACGTTCTAGGTGCTGCCGATAGCAATCGATACGGCGGCTCACCGGTGCAATATTCCGATATGACCACCATGTTTTCAGCCGGTACCGCTCCAAAACTTTGGGCGCGCACTGGCCTTTCCGCTCGCGATATCGACGTAGCTTGCATGTATGACTGCTTCACCTTCACAGTGATGGCGACTTTTGAAGATTTTGGTTTCTGCGAGAAGGGCGAGGTAGGTGACTACTTCCGCGAAGGGCGAGCAACCTATGGCGGCGATGTTGTAGTGAATCCCCACGGCGGCTTACTTTCTGAGGGCTACATCCATGGGATGAACCACCATTATGAAGCCGTACTGCAATTAAGAAATGCGGCAGGAGTTCGACAGGTAACCAACGCACAAACCGCGCTTGTCACTTCTGGCGCTGGGCCTTTTGGTGGGGCTCTCGTGTATGGAACGGCGGCGACGCTATGAGTTCTACTGCAGGCGCAGCGAAAGAGTTACCAATAAGTTTTCCACCGCAACCAGCCCCCGATTTTGACTCACAAGGTTTTTGGGACGCAACGGCTCAGGGTGAATTAAAGATGTGCCATTGCTCTGAGTGTGGGCTTTGGATGATGCCACCGCTAGAAAAATGTCGAAAGTGTGCAGCACCTACTCGCTTTGACACTGTGCAAGGCACGGGATCTGTGTACACCTTCATCGTTCAACGACAGGCCGCAGTCAGTGGGTATCTGGATTCACTGCCGTACACCGTTGCCATCGTCGAACTTGACGAACAAAAGGACCTCCGACTTCCAGGTCGGCTCGTGCACATTGCTCCAGAAGATGTTCATTGCGGTCTGCGTGTAGAAGTGGCATTTGAAGAACTTCCCGGCGGAGACTTCATGGTCCCCGTATTTCACCCAGTCAAATAGAAAATGAGGCTGCAACCTCCGTCGCAGCCTCATTTCATTGAATTTTGACCTTATCTGACGGCGTTGTTCAGCGTGTAGCTTCCGGTTTCTAGCGAGGCAGGGCTGGCCTTAGGGAAGACAACATCGAGTTTGGAGAAGACATTCAGATTCGGTGCCGAGGCGACTCCACCAAGGGTGAGGTTGACCGGATATTTCACCGTGACTCCAGCAACACATGTCTTGGGCAGGCAGGTATTCCAGGAGAGCACTCCGGTGCCCTTGGCCGCATTCATATCCCATGACGACCACTTGATTTTGTTGATTGACACACCTGCGTCAGCGCAAGTGATCACGATGGATGCGGGCTTTGTGACAGCTTTGCCGGCACAGTTGACGATGTAATTTGTGGTTGTGCTGGTGGTTGGAGCGGTAGATGCTGCATTTGCTGGGGCCATCACGCTGATCGCGCCACCTGCAATCAGTCCAACAACAGCCAAGCCACCAAAAGCCTTACGTGCATTCATGTACGTCTCCATTAAGTAAAGTCGTGATTATCACGAGTCAATAGTCAGACTCTCATAAGCAACGAGAAGTTCTGGTATATCCATGCGTCCAAACTAAAAACACTAATAATCTTTGTCCATGCCCACGAACCCTGAGCTTTTAGCCTTCATCGAGACCACCTATCCCCTCATAAACAGGATCGGTGGGTCTTACTACTTCACCCCAGACACCCTCAGGTATGGCAAGGAGTTGGGCCTCAATGGCCTGCAGTTCTATTTCGGCGGTCGAGGCGGAGTATTAGGCGATGCTGAACCGGCCGTGGTTCAAAGCGCCTTCGCCTACTTCTCGCCGAGCATGGTGGAGAAGTTTTGGAACAGCGCAAAGGCGATCATGCCGCCACGGCAAATCGCCAAGGAGCATTTCGCCTGTGCGCATGCATTTGCTCGAGCCAACCTCAGCTCTGTTCAGGGACTTCCTCATTTCAATGCACTTGCCGAGAAAGTGATCAGCACAATTGATCCGTCGGGACTTGCACTGTATGCGGGACTAGCTAGCGAACCACTACCGTCGAACCCCATCGATCGCGCTTATCAATTGGTGATGGTGTTACGCGAATTCCGCGGCTCTGCGCACATTGTTGCCATCATCGCCAGCGGCATTACTCCGCGTGTGGCTGATGCGATTGTGAGTCCGCACTATTTCAAGACACATGGTTGGAACGAAGGTGAAGGCGCGGACGTTACTGAAGACGATCGTGTAGCGATGCACCAAGCAGACGCCTTCACGAACGAACTCGTAGCTCGCGCCTATGTGATTTTGACACCTCAAGAACGTGAAGAATTTGCAGCGACGTTGGCCGTAATGGCTGAGGCGATTCCTGCTGTTTGAGTCTGGCATTGAGGTGTATTAAAAAATCTGGCAGCCACCCTTATTGGGTGACTGCCAGATTGAGGTGAACGGTGTTCGCAGGGTTAGCGAGCCTGCCACTGAGGTGCGCGCTTCTCGGCAAATGCCGTGGCACCTTCCCTCGCATCTGAAGATGCAAATACCGGACCGGTAATTGTCTGCTGCCATGCCATGAACTCTGCATCGGTGTACGAGGCTGATTTGGCGAGAATTTCTTTGGTTGCTCGCACAGCGAGTGGACCATTTGCCGCAATCCGCTCAGCGATTTCGAGTGCTGAATCAAGCGCTCCACCAGTCTCGGTCACGATGGTGACCATTCCCATGTCTTTTGCTTGCTCGGCAGAAATGATGTCGCCGGTCAATGCAAGCAGAGCAGCGTTTTGGTAGCTCATCACTCGTGGCATGCGATACAGGCCACCGCCTGCAGCAACTAAGCCTCGCTTGACTTCTGGAATACCGAATTTGGCATCACGGCCAGCAACGATGATGTCGCAAGCAAGAGCTGTTTCACAGCCACCGGCAAGGGCATAGCCCTCAACTGCAGCAATGATTGGCTTTGCTGGAGGCGTCTGTGAGAGATAAGGATGCTCGCTCTTGGGGGCGTTCGATCCACCTGAGACGAATTCTTTGAGATCCATACCCGAGCAGAAGGTGCCACCGGCTCCGGTGATGACTCCAACAACGAGCGAATCGTCGGTCTCGAGGCGATACATCGCCTCGGAAATGCCATACATAACCGCGCCGTTGAGCGCATTGCGCTGGGCCGGGCGATTCATGGTGACGATCAATACTCCACCACGTACTTCGGTTAACAATTCGTCGCTCATGAGTCCTCCACAGTCGATAATTCCAAAGGAGACGCTACTAGTCAGCGACCCCCTTTGGGAGCCATTTTCGCCAACCGCTTCTGTTATGTAGGCCATAGTCGACTAAACCGATTGGATTTAGTCGGTTGACTGCATCCAGAACAGGCTGGCAACTGCCGCAATGAGACAGGCTATGGCAGTAGCAGCCAAGCGATAGACCAAGGTCTCGCCTACCGGCTCCCCCTGTAAGGCGAACAGCGAAATGATGACGAGCGTCACGCCGATCACCGAAATCGAATAATTAGCCCTAACAAAGGCCAAGCACAAGCCAACACCTGCGCCGGCCACCACGCAAAGCCAATACGAGTGCAAGGCGAATACATCGACAAAAAGCCACGCCGCTGCAATGCCCATGACCGTTCCAGAAAAACGGCCGATCACCCGGGTTGTAGTGCCAGCAAAATCTGGTCGACTCACCCAGGCCACGGTCATTGGAATCCAATACTCATGCGGCCACTCCAAAAAGTCCGACAGAGCAGTAGCAGCGACCATCGCTATTGCCAACCGGATGCCGTGACGCAGAAAGTGATGCGGCGCAGCGAATCCCGATCTCATGCGCAGCCAAAAGTCTGGAACGGGACTGGCCTGGGATTTAAGAGCAGTGCGATCCCGGATGAGTGAAGCTGCGACAACCACAAGAAGATGGATGGCACCGCCGATGGCCACAAAAAGCCCATCAATAAGGATGCTGTGCCCTCGTGCGGGTGTACCCGCAAAGACGGCATACAACACCAATGCGAGCATGCCGTTCAATGCTCCGCGTTGACCAACGACTCCGGCGATACCGCAGATGAACGCGAATATCGCGACACTAAAAAGTTCTAGGTAACCAAGATTGGAACTTAATCCACCAGCCACTGTGCCAACGACTAACCAAAGAGATGTCCAGAACATCGAGCGCCAGTGATCACCCACTGGCTCAGCAACGTCACACAACCCAGCGAAAAAGGCACCGATAACAAGTGGGACTGCCAGCGACGGCTCGCCATAAAAAATGGTTGCCATACCTAGGACTGCGCAAACAATCGATGCTCGTATCGGCCTTGTCTTGTACACGTGGGTGCGCTCAAGCCTTGTGCTTTCCACAAAGTGCTCCCGATACGACTTATCCACGCCCACATGTTGGCAGGATTGGATGGGATAATTGCGTTGAAACGCCACGGGCGAGTAAAACCGATGGCATGATTTCTCAGTGCATTCAATAACTGTGCTTCGCCATGGCCACATCAATCAATTCGCTAATGACTATGACCACGTGTTGGCGATGTACCGAGATGTTTTCGACGCTGAAGTCTTCATGGAATTTGAAGAACCTGACTTTGGCGGTAAGAACGCGGTCTATGTGGCAGGTGCCGCTGCTTTTGAAATCTTTTCTCCAACCAAGGCCGGCATGGCTATCGCAGCAAGTATCGAAAGGTTTGGCGAACGCTGGCATTCACTGGAATGGACAGTGCCTGACCTCGATGAAGCAATCGCGGTGATAACTGAACGCGGCATCCGCATCACTGACAGTTCCCCCGGGAGTTACGTATTCGTGCACCCACGTGACTGCTTTGGACTATGTGTAGAAATAACGCCGCACTATTTCGAAAACGATCCCAGAGATGCTCCGGGTTGGGATCCCGCCAAGGGTGCGAATTCAAACCCCATGGGAATCATCGGCGGCCCCACCGTGACCTTGTGCGTTCCCGATGCCGATGAGGCGATTACTTGGCTTTCGGAGTTTGTGAATCGCGAGCGATCAATGACGCACGCTGGCACTGCGTCATTTTCGCGAGCGATCGATTTCGGAGATCACATCATCGAATTCGTTACTCCTACAAAGGCGCCACATACAAACGCGCCACAAGATGCCTCGCTCCAAGAAACCCTGAGCGCCCATGGTGCATCCATCTACTCAGTGACACTGCCAGTTGAATCCCTAGAACACGCCCAAGCCACCCTGCAAACACACGGATTCACCGCAGAAAGAGTGCAAGGCGCAAGCACTGAACTGCTCGTCATGGACGAAACCCAAACTGACGGTGCCCGTTTGCAATTTCGCGAGCAGACACACCTGTAAGGCGGCCGTATTCAACTCAACCGGTTTTAACTCAGCTGGTCTTAGCTCTGCTGGTCTTAGCTCTGTTGACCCATTGACCACATTTGCCATTGAGTCGTGCGAACTCGACGAGGCTGAGCAAGCACGGTCACAACGGCAAAAGCAACATCTTCAGGTCTCATGAACTCCGCCAATGCTGGATCCCCTGCAGTGCGACCCGTACCAATTGCGAACTCTGTTTCAACTCCCGCAGGACATACGGCAGTCACTCGAACCCCTGAAGCGCGCAGTTCTCGATCAAGGGCACCTGCAAGACCAACTTGCGCAAACTTTGTTGCTGCGTAGACCGCTTCATCGGCACCGCCACGGATTCCAGCAACGCTAGAAACAATCACAATGTCGCCGCCACCTGTGGTGCGCAGCATCTCGGGTACAGCAGAGCGAATGGTCCACACAGTTCCAGCAAAGTTGGTATCCATCATCTCGGTTAATTGCTCATCCGTGTTATCCATGATTCCGCCATACAGGCCGATGCCGGCATTGGGAACCACTGAATCCAACCGACCCCACTTATCCACTGCTGCCGCGATCAATTGATCGTTGTCTGAAGGCTCGCGCACATCACAGACCACACCGACGACGTTGTCTGACCCAAGTTCAGCCACGAGTTCATCAAGCCGGGAGGCTCTGCGCCCACCGATTGCCACACGGGCACCAGCTTCAACGAGTTGTCGAGCAGTTGCTGCGCCAATGCCAGACGTTGCTCCTGTGATGGCCACCACCGTGTCTCGAAGGGATCGAGTTTCAGCTGACATGGTGTTCCCCCTAGATAAGTCGATCAATTCGGTACTTCCACGCTAGCCAGATTGGTTATGAAGCACAATGAGGCCATGGATTCCAAGCAAAGTGTCACGATCATCGATACTCACGAGCAGTACGTACGCTCAGCCAGCATCGTGATCGATGCCCCAGCTTCGGTGATCTTTGACCTGTTGGCTCACCCCGATCGTCATGGCGACTTTGATGGATCAGGGTCAGTTAAGGGTGTAGAACCCTCAGCCCAACAAAGCTCCACTCGATTAGCTCTGCACGACCGCTTCACCATGAGTATGAAAGTCATGGTGCCTTACCGCATTCAAAATGAAGTCGTTGAATTCGAGGAAGGACGACGCATAGCTTGGCAACATATGGGCAAGCATCGCTGGCGTTATGAACTCGAGTCAGTAGATGCGAACACCACAATCGTCACTGAAACCTTTGATGCGCGAACAGCAAGAATTCCTGCTGTACTCAAAGTCATGAATGCCTATAACAATAATTTGAAGTCCATCATTGCGACGTTGCCGCGACTCAAAGACCTCGCTGAAAGCACGCAACAATAACTTTAGATATCCGAACTTACGATCAGATAAACGTATTGAGCACTGCCGCTAACTCTGCAGGTCGATCTGACTGAACCGAGTGTCCAGCACCATCGACGATCTCAAAACGTAATTGCGGTGCGCGTGCCTTGAAATCATCCACATGCTCTTCGGTGACAAAGGCAGAAGCTCCACCGCGAACCAACATCATTGGCATGGCAATCACGGAGACGTCTTCCCAGAGTTCATCGAAGTCTGGGCTTTCACCGTCTTCAGCCTTTTCGTCTGACACCAACTTGTCATAGCGCCAGCCCCATTGGCCATCGTCAAACTCCCGCGCGTTGTGCACGACTCCGCGTTCAATTAATACAGCCGAACGATTAGGCGCCAATGCTGCAGTTGCTTTGATCATGTCGTCGAGGGTTTCGTAGCGCGTTGGACCTTGAGTCAGAGCGGTTGTGCCCTTTTCTTCCTGACTCATTTTCTTCATCTGTCCCATTTGGCTTGGGGTCACATCAACGATCGTGACGCTTGAGAACAAGTCAGGGCGAATGGCTGCAAGTCGAATAGCAGTTAAGCCACCAAGTGACATTCCAATCAGAGCAACAGGTGTTCCAATATTCATCTGATCAATAACTTCTGCGACTGCAGCAGCGTTAGTCAAAGGCCAGTAAGCCTTGTCTTCACGCCAATCTGAATGACCATGTCCTGGCATGTCAATTGCAACGATCGACTTACCAAGAAGCAAGGCCACCGCATCCCAGGTGTGGGCATTTTGCCCGCCACCGTGCAAGAAGACAGCTTGTGGTGTCTCGTCGCCCCAACGCAGTGAAGAAAGGCTCGAGCCGTCCGAGATCTGCCAAAACTCTCGCTGCAAGGAGGGATCATTCCACTCCACGCCCAAATGAGCGGCAGTTTCGGCGAGCAGGTACTTCTCAGAAATTGGCGTCGACATGCCTGAAGCCTAACGAGCATCCACGCCGGATGTGGGTCTTTTTGCCTTAGGACAATCCTCGGGAATTGAGGTACTCACGCACTGAATTGCGCACCTCATCGCGCACCATGTTTTCTCCCCAGACGTGATCGCATAGGTTCCAGACCTGTTGCACTGCGACATATCCAAGGATTTGCGTCAGGATTCCCACATCTTGCAAGTCACGCAAGCCGCGCCCTGCTCGCACTTTCATTGCGAGTAAATGCTCGGCAGAAGCCACCTGCACGCTCATTCCAGGAACCGAAAACATTTCCCAGCTTCCTGAATCGGCGATCCGCGGAAGCAGCGGCGCCACATTGGAATTGAGCCAATCTGGCGGGAGGTCTCCTCTTTCCTCTGCCATCTGCGCCGCTATCTCTTCGATAGCCCCTGTGGAAATAATGAGCGCATCAATATCGCGCGTTACCGCGCTTCGGTCATAACCCAAGAGCATCGCTGCCCCGCCAACAATGTAGAGCTCTGCCTCAAGACCGAGTGCATCCAACCGGGCGCCCAATTCAGTGAGCAACTCAATGATTTGTTCTTTGGTTGTGAACATGTCAGGCAGACGCCAAAGTCGCGCGGTCTAAGTACACACCGCGAGCTCGCAGGCTTGGCAACCCGTCAACGAGTGCACGTGCTTTCAATATCGGGGTGTCTTCGCCAATCCCAATCCACCATGGTGTGTCAAGAAAACGTTGTGCTGCTCGCGTCCATCGGGGTGCACGTTCACTTGAAGTCGAGCGACACATGTGCACACACATTCCAGCGAGTAAGGCATCTACGCCGCGATCTCCGGTTGAGCTTGGCTCTGCAAAATAGAACTGCTGGTCTTCAAGGTGAGGTGTCATAGAAAAACTGTCGTGCATACCTATGACATAACGCATGACAATCAAGTCCAGATCGATACGAGGTAACCGTGAAGATGCCACGATGCCCCGCAAGGCCACGGCATGCGATGCCATCGTTCCAAGCCAAGTGCCCTGGTGCGCGGTATCAATAGTCAGTTCTAAAAAAGCAGCAATGCGTCGACTAACGACCTCGCCCGGCTCCAAGGTGCCTGACTCATAAGCGCTCAAGTTTGATTGCTTGGTACCCAGCAAATAGGCCACGTGCGCTTGGGACATGCCCAGCCTTAGCCGCTGATTGCGCAGATCACTCACTTGACAAATATATATCTATAAATATCTTTATATATACACGTGCGCCAACTAAGCCATCGATTGCCGTGTTAGACAGCAGCGATGGCTCGCCCGGCTTTGCTTGCAGCGGCTTGAGCATCAATGTTGAGTTTGTCAGCGAGCTCCTTGAATTCATCAAGTGCCGGATTGACCCCTACGAGTGTGAATTCACGCTCAACAACTGTGAGGTCAGCTCCCCAGACCTTGCCAAGAACCTGCTCGAGGTAACCCGTCGAGTGATCCCAACCTTCACGTGGCGTGCCGGGTGCATATGAACCACCGCGAACGACAACAAGCACGACTGGCTTACCCGCTAAGACTGGTGGGGCACCGTTTGCTGCACGAGGATCGGTAATGATCAAGTCGATCCACGTTTTCACGTGCTGGGATACGCCGTAGTTATAGAGCGGGGTGGCAATCACGATCGCGTCTGCTACAACTAATTCGTCCACGAACTCTCCACCCACTGACAGAGCAGCGGTTTGCTCTGCAGTCCGTTCTGCAGCTGGCGTCCATGATGCAAAAATCGCCTTGGTCCAAGCATCTGACGGGATCGGGTCTGTGCCTAGGTGACGAGAGATGACGGCGTCTCCTGGGCGAACAGCACGCCATTCAGCCTCAACGATGTCGGCTATCGCGCGACTTGCTGAGCCTTCGATACGGATACTGGCGTCGATGCGGAGCAAAGTCATGGGGTTCCCTAGGTGTCAATGGCCCCACGCGAACGCGGAACCGGGTTACTGAAAGACCCATTCTAGTTGAATGTTCAACTGACAGTGAAATCCACTCACACCGGTCCAGCTACTCGCTTCAGCATCCGCGAGCAGTGAGCACCACCGGCTTTGACGTTGTTCCCAATGCCATACCGGTTACTGCCGCTTGCGTCCTGCTCGACCAGGTGCCGGAAGTTGTCATGTAGATCTCTTTATTACACACGTAACCACCGGTGTTGCCATTGGGCCACTGCGCCCAACTTGGACTCCAACCCAAATCACATGACGCAGCTATATTCCGGCTCACTGACTGGTGCCAAGAAGGGGCCGTGGGAATAACGCTCGAACCGTACGCAATGAGGACACTTCCGCTACCGCCTGCACTGCCAACGGCACCGCCATTGCTGCCAATGGTGACGCTGCTGCCGGTCGGCCCAATACTGCCGCCAGCGCCGCCGCCACCATCACCAGTGCCAGCGCCGTATCCGCCAGCGCCGCCGCCACCGTAACCTCCAGCGCCGCCGCCACCCGTTCCACTACCTCCGTCGCCAAGCGAAGAGGCGTCTCCCACTCCGCCAGCGCCGCCGCAATTAACTAGGCCACCTTGGGCGCCATAGCCACCACTACCTGCTAGCCCACTACCGCCGTTACCGGTTCCGCCTGCGCCTGCGCCCCCGGTGCCGCCACCCCCACCGTTGCCGCCAGCGCCGCCGCCTATCGCGCCATTGCCACCGCTACCGCACGCACCACCAGCGCCACCGTTGCCACCGCCACCACCTCCACCCCCGCCAGCAATGAGGTTCCAGATGCGTTGCAAGTCAACGCTGGTCGATCCACCGCCACCACCAGCGCCGCCGTTGCCACTGCCGCCGCCACCGATGAAGAGCCGAATTGATTGCCCCGGGGTCACCGTTAATTTCGACACAACCACGCACCCAGCCCCGCCGACGCTGTTTGCCCCACCGCCACCGCCACCACCGGTTGCCGTAACCGTGATCTCGGTGACACCGCTAGGCACGACCCACGAGGTTAACCCCGGGGTCGTGAAACTTTGTTGGCTTAACGCCTGGGCCGGGGGTGTTGCGAGGAACGGGATGAGTAGCGCGGTCAATGCCGCAAGAACAGGGGGGCGACGGATCATTTCGGAACTGTAAGCCCTACCCCCGGGCAGAGACGGTTGTTTTACCACTTTGTGTTCACGCAGGAGTTGATCACAGGGCAATGCCATATCCCCCCACCGCTGCTTTGCGAAACAACGGCTGCGAGGCAGACCTGCTCAACACACCTCACAACACCGGATACAGCCCGATAGTCAAAGTCTTGCCTACTGTGACTGCGTGGGTAATCGATATGGCAACGACGTCTTGAGCAGTGGTGCAAAGACGCCAGCACCGACCTTGCCCACCTGCTTTGCTGAAATTGGACTTGTTCTGGAATGCCCCACCACCGGTTGGGTCGGTGCCATCGTCGAACTCCAAAAAGGCCCCGAAGGCTGGGCAGTGGCCCTGGAAGATCGCAAGAACCGTCGCAAGATGTTCTTGCTCACCGATCCCCTACTCCTTGATGGCAAGCGCATTACTTTGACACGGATAAATCCCACACAAGGAACCTCCGCCACCGGTCACACCCGGACTGCCTCTGGGTCAACCGCAGTGCACGGCAAGCGAGCATCAATCGCCCGCGGTTCCAGGATTTGGGTCGAAGGCAAACAGGATGCTGAGTTAGTGGAAAAGATCTGGGGCGATGATCTACGCGTTGAAGGCGTTGTAGTTGAAGAACTCGGAGGAGCTGACGAGCTGTTAGAAGCAGTCAGACAATTCGCGCCCACGAGTGAATGCAAGCTCGGTGTACTCCTTGACCACCTCGTACCCAACAGCAAAGAACAGCGCATTGCCGACGAAGTTCGACGCGCATTCCCCCAACACGTTGTCATCCTTGGCCATCCCTATATCGATGTCTGGCAAGCCGTGCGCCCAGCAACTCTGAAGATCACAGCTTGGCCGGTCATCCCCCGCGGCGAAGATTGGAAAACGGGGATCTGCCGAGAACTTGGTTGGAATCAAGACACATCAGCAACCTGGCGAACAATCCTTGGCAACGTCACCAGCTATGCCGATCTGGAACCCAGCCTGCTGGGCAGAGTTGAAGAACTCATCGACTTCGTGACGCAAGAATCTTAAAGGCAAGACTTACAAAACGATACGTATCAGTTTGTGTATTCCGGTTGCCCCTCCCACTCCTTGAATCTAAGTTCGCCATAGGTCGCAATCCAAGTCTGCTCAATAGTTCCGCGGCCACCACAATTCGCAACGGGAGCACACATGAACGAAGGCATGCTTGACGGTATCCGGGTACTCGATCTAACGATGTGGGCCTTTTGCCCCTCGGCGGCACGAGTGCTTGCTGAGTGGGGCGCCGATGTGATTCACATCGAGAACCCAAATGCTCCTGACCCAATGCGCATTTTCGCAGGCGGCACTCTTGAGCCGGGCGGTGCTGCTTGGATGTTTAAGCACTACAACCGTGGCAAGCGTTCGCTGGCATTAAATCTGGCAACAGATGAAGGTCGCGACATGTTGTATGAACTCGTCAAGAAGTCCGACGTGTTCATCACCAGCTTCCTTCCTAAGACACGCGCCAAGCTTGGGTTCGATGTTGAAGACCTGAAGAAGATTAACCCCAACTTGATTTACGCAAAGGGCACCGGAGCTGGACCACTTGGCCCAGAAAACTTGCGTGGCGGTTATGACGCTGCCAGCTGGTGGTCACGCGGCTCCCTTTCAAGCTCAGCAATGGTGGTTACTGGTACTCACACCCCGCCAGGCATGGTTGGCCACGGCGACGGAATGTCAGGACTCGTGTTTGCCGGCGGTATTTGCGCCGCACTGTTGAAGCGCGAACGCACTGGTGAAGCAGCCGTCGTTGATTCCTCACTCATGGGAACAGCAGCTTGGTTCAATGCGCCAGCAATCATCGGTGCCCAACTCGCCCCAGGTGCCGGCATGCTTGGCGCCTTCATTGAGCGATCAGCCAGTCAATGGTCGGGCACTTGGTACCAGACCAGCGATGTTCGGTTCATCTACATGTCATTCCTGGGTGATCATCAAGATGAATTCGAAGACCTTGCTCGACTCATCGGTCATGAAGAACTCATCACTGATCCGCGTTTTGATTCAACAGCAAACCGCATGCAAAACTCGCCAGCACTCATGGCGATTCTTGATGGAGTCTTTGCGACCAAAACTCTCACCGAATGGAAGACCATCTTGCTTCCATCAAAGGGAGTCTGGGCACCTGTGCAGAATGCGGCCGAGATGACTGACGACCCAATGGCAATTGCAAACGGAATGATTCGCAGGCCTGCCAATGAGCCAGGAACACCAGTGGTTGTCATGCCACCAGTGATGTTCAACGAAGATGCCGGTCCAGGAAATCCTGCTCCGGACTTTGGTCAGCACACCGATGTGATCCTGACTGAGCTTCTTGGCATAGATGCAGCGCGGATCAAAGAATTGCGAGAGTCAAGGATTATCGCTTAAGCAATAACAGCGACGAACTAGCAACTAAAAACTAAAAAGAATGACGACTCATGGTCGGATTTCAAGTGCACGTCGCTTGATATCCGACCATGAGCCAATTCGGTTGCGAAGAGTTGGACCAGAAGGTGCACTTGGTGCATTGCCTTTCTTCCAAGCGTCCCAACCCGCAAAACTTCCCGAGGTTGCCGGATCGCCAAGATAGCGAGCAACGTACGTCAAGATCTCAGAGTCAGTCCAGGTCGATTCATAGGTGCGATTTGGTCGAGTTCCTGTTGGCACACCAGCAAGTCCCGCTGCAGCAATCCAAGTGCCAAACCTCTGCAAGATACGGGGCGCTGAAGGGCCATCGATTTGCCCACTACCAACGAGCTCTCGGTATTTGTCGTAGCTCAGTCCCGTTGAACTACTTTTGACTACATCCCAGGAGCGGCGAAGTGCAGTAAAAATATCTTCGTCCGAATAAACCTGCGAATAGTCACCCTCGCGCACACGAACCGCGAGGCGGCGAACTTCATCAGTCATCCCGGCAGCCAACTCTGCATCGCTTAACCCAAGCGCCACTGCAGCATCACGTGCACTCGCGCCAGGATGACTTTTAAGCCAATGTGCCAGTGCATCCGGATCAAGCATCATCTGCACCTGAGCAACTTTCAACCCAAAGGCCTCGGCGAGCTGAAGCAACGACCAGCCTTGCTCACTCAAAGTCGAGATAGCAAGCCGCTGAAGATCCGAGTTGGACTGATCGCTATCGACATTACCCACGAGTGCACCGTAGCCCCACAACCTCAGGAACTACCTCCACACAAGGGTTTGCTCAGCTCTTTGTCATCAGGACTGCGCCGGAGAAGGGACCGACCGCGTTGGCCCAAACAGCGACCTCTGCGTCCTTAACCTGGCGTGCACCTGACTCATTGCCACGAAGCTGACGTACAGACTCGATGCAGAAGTTCGCGCCGTGTCGGCGTCCCACGTTGCAGGCACCGCCATCAGTGTTCACCGGAAGGCTGCCACCCAGACGGGTTGCACCTGACTCCACAAATGGCCCGGATTCGCCTTCTCCGCAAAAACCTAAGGCTTCTAGCCACTGGAACACAATCATCGTGAATCCGTCATACAACTGCGCGCAGTCAACGTCGGATGGCTTGAGATCGGTGCGTGACCACATCTCCTGCGCCGCATGGAATGGCGAGTTTTTGTTCATATCGAGCACCTTCTCAAAGCCTGCCGGAAGGATGTCAGTGGCTGAAAGTGCTGCTGACTCAACAAAGACTGGCTTCTTAGCGAAGTCGTGCGAGCGCTCTTCAGTGGTGTAAATGATGGCCGAAGCTGAATCCACTGGGTAGTCACAATCGAGCAAGCGAACCGGCTTGCTCACGTAGCGCGAGTTCAAGTAGTCGTCCATTGTGAGCGGATCGCGCAGGAGCGCGTCATCGTTCAGTGCAGCGTTGGCGCGCTGGGAGATGACGTGCGCGCCGAACTGCTCCTCGGTGGTGCCGTACCGCTCCATGTGACGCTGCGCGGGTAGTGCAGCGATGGTCTGAATTGGGGTAACCGATCCAAACGGCATCGTGAACTGGGAATCTCCAGGAATGAGCATCGGCCCTTGCACTGAGTCGCGCTCTTGGGCGCTGCTCAGGCGTTGGTTGATGACTCGCACCGTAAGCACTGTGTGAGCCTGACCGCTTTGGATTGCAGCGATCGCTGAGATCGCGGCATGGATGTAGGCGGGGCCGCCCGCATCGGAGTTGTAGAAGTTCAGCGGCATGATCCCCAGCATGTGACCGACATCGAGTGCATCGATGCGATCCAAGCCCGGAGGCTCTGCGCCAGCAACACCGGCGTGCAACACAACACCGTCGATCTGATCAGCACTAATGCCGCAGTCCCGCATGGCCGCGGTGGCAGCCTGTGCGACCAACTCGCGACGGGTCAATCCCGTGCGACGACCAGTGGTTGAGTATCCGACGCCGATAGCTGCGACGCGATCACGCTTTGCCATGTAGTACTCCTTGGAAACTAAGTGGGTGTCGGTGGTTAGGCGAGCTTGAAGAGTGGCAGGGTCAGCCCGGGAGCCACCTCTTGGAAGGTGACCTGGACGGGCATGCCGATGCGGATGTCATCGTTGGGGTAGTCGATGAGATTGCTCGTAATCCGGACGTTCTCGTCTTCTTCCAGTGCCACGATGATCAGGTTGTAAGGCACCTTGTCGACGTAGTACGGGTGGAACGGCTGCACGGTGGTGGTGTGCGAATAGATCGTGCCTCGACCCGAGACCTGCTCTGGGGCAAGATGATCCATTGACAAGCACGATGGGCAAATCGGACGCGGGTAATGCACGTAGGTGCCGCAGGCACCACAGCGCAGGATGAGCAATTGATGATTCGCAACGCCCTCCCAAAAGAAACGGGTGAGGTTGTCAGGTTCTGGGATGGGTGGATAGTCAGCTGCCGTAGCCGACTCTGGGATCGCGATACTCGAGGCAGTCATCGTGAATTCCTCCGCTTCAGGGGCTCAACCGGCCAGGACAGCACCGACGCAAAGCCATCATTTATCGCGACAACGTACTACGGCCGTGACTCATCTCGCAGGGTTTTTCCGTAGCCAGAGCCGGAGAATGCGCAAGGCGTGACGCGGTGTGTGTTCGCTCGGGAGAACCAAACCAGGCGCCAGTAACCCGCTGACCCATGGTGCTGACCAACATTTGTGCCGTAAGCCACCGGCCAATTGCTCGGTGACTGACCATGAACCCCGGTCATCTACCAGCATGAGCAAGTGAATTCCTCGTTACGTTGAGTGACTGAAGTCATCAACGAATGGGGACACCCCGTGGACCAAACAGCACAACTTGAACAACCACAAAGAGTTCTTGCTGCCTATCAACAGCAAGCAATTGATGTCATCTCTGAGTTGGGCTCTTCGGTTGATCAAGGCCTTACCGCTGTCAAAGCAGCAGCCAGGCTAGAAGAGTTTGGACCAAACGAGATCAGGGGTGAAAAGCCCCCATCCTTGGTAGCAATTGCATTGAGTCAACTGCGGGATTCCATGAATCTCATGTTGATTGCAGTGGCTGTCGTAAGCCTCGTCATTGGCGAAGTAACGACTTCTGTGGTTGTCGCACTTTTAGTCGCGATGAACCTCACGCTTGGAACGAAACAAGAACTATCGGCAAGAGCCAGCATCGATGCACTTTCAAAACTGCAGGTACCTCAGAGCAGAGTTGTTCGCGATGGCTCTCTTATTTTGATCCCTGCAAAAAACATTGTCCCGGGTGACATCGTGCATGTAGAGGCAGGTGATCTGGTTCCCGCTGATGGCCGGTTGATTCGTGCAGCCACCTGCGAAACACAAGAAGCAGCCCTCACTGGTGAAAGTGCACCCGTATCTAAAGGCGTAGCAACGTTGGATGGTGCAGATACTGCGCTGGGAGATCGCAACAACATGCTGTTCCAAAACACCTCAGTCACGCGTGGCACAGGTGTGATGGTTGTGACCGAGACTGGCATGAATACCCAAATGGGCCAAATCGCCAACATGCTTTCCAAGGTCACTCGATCCCGCTCCCCTCTCCAACGAGAACTCGACACCCTCACCAAAGTCATCGGAATCGTGGCGTGGACCGCGGTTGCTCTCATCGTCGTCGTTGGACTCCTACGTGGTCTCGCACTCTCTGATGTGTTGCTGCTGGGTGTTGCCATGGCCATCTCGGCGATGCCAACAGGCATGCCCGCCTTTGTTTCGGCCTTGTTATCTCAAGGTGCAAAAGCTCTCGCCGATGCCAAAGCCGTGGTGAAAAACCTCTCCGACGTTGAAACACTCGGCGCAACAAGCGCTATCAACACCGACAAAACTGGCACCTTGACCATGAACGAAATGATGGTGTCCACCATGTATGCCGATGGTCACTGGTTCACCGTTGAAGGAAGTGGCTACCGAAAATCCGGTGCCATCCTGTCAACCGCAGGTGTTCCCCTGCCTGACTTCACCCGACTTGCCTACGGGCTGGTGTTGGCAAGCGATGCAACAGTGAGCGACTCCGGCAATGTGGTCGGCGATCCAACTGAAGCTGCGCTCGTTGTTTTGGCTGCGAAAATTGGTGTTGATGCTGAAGAAAGTCGACGTACGTATCCCCGGCTCGCAGAGGTGCCCTTTGATTCAGATTACAAGTTCATGGCAACCTTTCATCGAATCCAACTCGACGGCGAAGAACATCTCTTTCTGCTCGTCAAAGGTGGCCCTGATGTAGTGCTTGCTCGATGCAGCCGATCAGGTGGTCCGCTACAACATTCACCGACACCCATGGATCAAGCAAGCGCCGAACTTGGCGCTGCCAACGAACGCATGGGTAAGCAGGGGTTGCGAGTTTTGGCCTTTGCCGCACGAGTTCTGGATGAACAAGACGAAAAAATCATGGCGACCGATCCAATGTCACTGATTCATGATCTTGCTTTAGTCGGATTAGTTGGCATCATCGATCCGCTACGCCTTGAAGCCAAAGACTCAGTCGCAATTGCATTACGCGCCGGCATTGACGTGCGCATGATTACGGGTGATCACGCTGTAACAGCGCAAGCAATTGGCAAAGACTTGGGCCTGGGCCCAGGTGCCATCAGCGGCGCTGAACTCAAGATGCTGACAGACGACGAACTCAAAGATCGATTACCGCAACTTCACGTTTTTGGACGTGTCACCCCTGACGACAAATTGCGTCTCGTGAGAATCATGCAAGAAACCGGCCTCATCGTTGCGATGACTGGTGATGCCGTCAACGATGCTGCGGCACTCAAGCAAGCAGATATTGGCGTAGCAATGGGTTCTGGCAGCGAAGTCACCAAGCAAGCCGGTCGCATGATTTTGACTGACGATAACTTTGGCACGCTCGTTCATGCCGTTCAGTTGGGGCGAATAACTTACGAAAAGATCTTGTCGTTTGTGCGTATCCAAATGACTGCGCTGATGTCACTCGTGTTGCTGTTTGTGGCCGCCACAATTTTTAACGTCAATGAGGGCATGGCACTCACTCCCTTAATGGTTATCTTCGTCGGTCTCTTTGTCGTGGTGTTCCCGGTGATCGTGGTTGCCGGAGATGAAGGTGCGCCAGACATCATGCTGCGACCACCTAGAAACCCAAAGGTGACGTTGACCAATGCCCCATCGGTTCTGCGCTGGATTCTCTACGGTTTCGTGCGATTTCTTCCAGCTTTCGCTTGCTTAGTCTGGGGCCCTGACCTCCCTAGCATTGATGCACCAAGCGCCTCAATGACCATGACCTTTGCCGTGATGGCATTAGGAGCAGTGCTTGGTGGTTTGGTGTTACGCCGAGACCCAACCAGCGGCATTGGGGAACCAATCGCGCGCGCGCTTGGGATTCTGGCGATCCCAGTGGTGGCAATTGTGCTTGCAACTGAACTGGGATTCCTTCAAAACGGATTAATGACGCAGTCACTGACTGGAGGTCAGTGGCTTGTGGTCATTGGTCTTGCTGCAATTGGGCCGATTGTTATCGAAGCAGATAAGTGGATCCGGCGCCGCAGCGTAAGCACCACGAAACCGTTACTGAATGTAAGGGGCGCCTAGTCATGGCCAAGAACAAGAACAAACACAAGCACGAGCAGAAGCAGAGGCAGAAGCAGAACCATCAAAAGAACACCACGACCACGATCGAGAACCCCAACAAACTTACGAGCACCAACACGAAAATGCGGGAGAAGGAGTTTCAGAAGGCTATTCGCCCATTGCACGGTGAATTAGTTGCGCTCCAGGACTGGGTTCTTGAGACCGGCGCGAAAATTATCGTGATCTTTGAAGGCAGGGATACTGCAGGCAAGGGTGGAACTATTAAAGCGTTGACCGAACGCGTGAGTCCACGGGTCTTTCGTGTTGTTGCGCTGCCGGCTCCCACCGAGCGAGAAAAGACGCAGATGTATATCCAGCGTTATCTCGAGCGCTTCCCCGCAGCCGGGGAAATCGTGATCTTTGATCGCAGTTGGTACAACCGCGCTGGTGTTGAACGAGTGATGGGTTTTTGCACCCCGGAACAAACGACTAATTTTCTGAACATTGCTCCAGCAATGGAAAAAGCCATCGTTGACTCAGGAATTATCATTCTGAAGTACTGGCTTGAAGTAAGCGCAGACGAGCAGACAAAGAGATTGACCAGCCGACTCCAAGACCCGAGAAAGACCTGGAAGCTTTCTGCTCTGGACCTTCACTCTTACAGCCGTTGGTATGAGTATGGCGAAGCCCGAGATGCCATGTTTGATGCAACGCATACGGGTTGGGCACCTTGGCATGTTGCTCATACCGACGATAAAAAGCGCGGGCGACTCAACATCATTAGCCACCTACTCAGCGCTATTCCTTACACGCCAGCCAGGCCGCTAGAAGTCACGCTTCCAAATCGACAAATCAAGGATGACTACGCCGAACGGGATCTGACAAATCTGAGTATTCCGGCGGTGTTCTAATCGGCGAAGCAATTGAACACGACAGTACCTAACGAGGCTTACTAGCCCGCGCGAAGCACCAACATGAACTGACCGCCGCCAGGCTCAATCGAAGTCGACAGCGCCATGCCTGGAGCAAACCGCGAAAGTCGATCCAGCAACCAAGCTGAGGCAATTTCACCGTCTTCTTTGCTTGGGCAACGGGCAATTACTTCACGGCCACCCTTGCGCGACAGGCGATCAACGGTTGCCACGATTGGTGAGGGATCAACCACGAGAAGGTCTGATCCCCACTGCACGACGGGAGCGGTCTTGCCCTTTTTGGTGTTGCAATCACGGTGAGCGAGGCGTTCAACGCCAACGGCACCCTTTTTGCCCTTCGCGGCGGCAAAGCCATCAACGCTTGGGCCGCGATCGGAGTTCACAGATGCTTCAGGGTCTACTGGTGCGTCACATAGCCAGCAGCGCCAGCCGTCACGTTCACCGATTTCATTTAAGTCGCTCATAAGCGCAGGTTACTGGAGAAATGAGAGATCGAATTGCAGCGCGAATTACTCGGCAACTGGTGGCAAGCCTCGGTTCACCATGAACGCCACCTCGGGTGACATGTAGAGGGGATGTAGGGCTGTCCCGTCGGTTGTTGATGGCCACACGCGAAACATTTCATCGACAAAGGCCTGCCCTACGAACTCAACACCAGCGAAGTCAACGTCGATGTCGCGGAATTCATGCATTCCGGCAAGAAGGCGCTTAGCTTCGCTCCGGCTGAGAAATTCGTCGCCAGACTGAAAGAGTTTGACAACTGGCCGTGAACGAGTGAATTCATGGTCATCGGTGAATTTTCTGAACAGGTCGGTCAGGACAAGCTGTGTATTGAAGTCAATTTCAAGAGTCACAACCGTGCCTATCGTAATGAGCGACGGACCTAAAGCCTGATCGCTGCGCTCGTTATCTACAACCCACGCAAGACCATTTGATTCGAGCTGGAATATAGATACTGCTTTGGAAGTGAAGAAGATTCCTTCGCCCGTATGTTGTGCTGGTGCGGTTGTCCTTTTGCCTTTGGTGAGTTCAGCAACTGCAGCCGGTAGGTCCGGTAGGTTCCAACCCTTTTTGACGCGGTCAAAGACACCGACTCCATCATCTTGAATCGACACGCGAATCCGGCCGGGGAACTGCCAAACACACACCCGGACTTCAACTCCTTGGGAGTGATCAATGGCGTTATTGACCATTTCTGAGATGGCGTAATTTGCCAGGCGTTCAATATTCCTGTTCGGAAGTCCCAGATGTGGTTTCACAAGTTCCCAGACATCATGTTCTTCCAAACCTGCAAGCAGGTGGCGTGATTCGAAATTGGGGATGTGAGGCGCTACCGCATTCACCCTGACAACATCTAAGAGTTGACCTGAAGTCAATGAGCGCGAGCCTTGGGTATCTCGGCCCCAATGGGCATTGAATTCACCGATCGAAGCGACTGGGTCAAAGCGCCGATGGCCGCCCATAGTTCTCACAGACGTGATGACCCCTTGGTTTGCCAAGTGACGGATAACGCTCTCTTTTGAATTGAGCAATACGGCCAATTTCCCAATGCTGACCAATTGCGCATCCGTCATCTTGTACCCCAAAATCTAAATATATTTAGATTCATTGAACCTCTCTTGTCGTGAAAAGTCAATAAATCTAAAATATTGGACATATTCCAGATAATACAAGCAGAAAATAACGCTTATCTGAAGAAATCTAAAAAATCTAAAAAACCTCTACAAGATCAATGGGCCAAAGTGATAGTCCGAAAATGAAGACTTGCAAACTATGTCGCCAGCTGATCAACGATTCGCCCAAAGACTGATGGCAGTGCGCGAGCAGACGGAACAATCAAAGGTCGAAGCAGACGCTGCGATGAAGCCCAGAGCAAACCACCTGTGAGCCAGCGATAGGACCGAGTGATGCTGTTCCATTCACCTTCATAGCCATCAAGGTCATCACCCGAAATCGCGCGAACAGCTGCTTCAGCCTCAGCAAAACCCACTCGCAAGCCTTCGCCAGTTAGAGCATCGACGTAACCGGCTGCATCTCCCACAAGAAGCGCCCGACCCACACTTCGGGTAGATGTTCGCTGGCGAAAAGGGCCAGCACCTCGTGCAGTGCTAGCCGAAGTTGCAGAAGCGAGGTGCGTAACTAACGATGGAATACGTGCAATCGCACCATCAAGATTCAACGGAGCGGTGCCCAGCACAGCAACTCCCACGGTGTTTTCGCCAACCGGAGTGACATAGACCTCGGCATCAGGTAGCCAATAGACCTCGACCATGTCAGACCATGGACGAACCGTGAAGTGTTGGCGCACGCCAAAGCGTTGCTGCCCACCAGCTGGCAAGGCCAATCCAAGACTGCTGCGCACTTTTGAATGCAGACCATCAGCGCCAACTAAATAGCGCGCTGTAAGGCCAGCAGTTTGAATCCAAGAAGGATCTTGAACAATCTCCTCGACCCGACCCTCAACAAAGGTGACACCTAATGAGTTGGCACGAGTAAAAAGTGCGGACTGCAACTCGGTACGGCGAACACCGCGACCAGGGCCATCAGAGAACTTAGCTTGGGCAACTCGATCCCCCGAGATGTAACTGATACCGCGAAAATCAACGCCCACAGGATCAACGCCTATGGATGCAAGACGTGCAAGTGCGTCAGGCATCAGCCCTTCACCGCAGGCTTTATCGATTGGTCCGTTACGAGGTTCAACAACAACGACTTCAAGGCCTGCCAATGCAGCGTTAATAGCGGTGACAAGCCCAACAGGGCCAGCGCCAGCAACCAATACGTCGATCATGACGAAGCCGGAGGATAAGTAGATGAAGGAGAGGAAGTAGCAGGTGAAGTAGGAAGTGTTGCAAGTGCTTGGTTCTCAACGCGCAAGCGCACCGTCAAGAGCGCAGCATTCAACACAGTGAAAATGATCGCGGTCACCCAAGCGAATCCGACCATCGGTAAGGCGATGCCTTCAATGACCACAGCGACATAGTTGGGATGCGACAGCCATCGGTAGGGACCGCCTGTGACCCGTGGCATGCCAGGCACGATGACCACCAAGGTGTTCCATCGTTGACCAAGGGTTGAGATGCACCACCAGCGCAAGACTTGGGATGCAATGACGAGCGCCAGCATCACCCATGAAAGCAAAGGAATCAGCGGGCGTTGCCAGACCCATACTTCAATGAGGGCACCAGCAAGCAAGAACACATGGAGCACAACCATGAATGGGTAATGCGAGTGACCGTATTCCACTCCCCCTTGAGTTTTGCTCCAGCGCAGGTTGCGCTTGGAAACGATCAACTCAACAACGCGCTCCACCGAGACAAGACCGATGAGCACCGTGAATGCAATAAAGCCGGTCATGAAGTCACCATTGGATTAGCACCAGTTCGGCGCAGAATCCTGGCCCCATTGCAGAGAGAAGCCCGAAGGTTCCAGGAACAGGAAGAGGAACAGAAGTAGCAACATCAGTACCAGAAGTACCAGCAAT
>JBIIAA010000178.1:0-2657 GCA_044240165.1 Candidatus Nanopelagicales bacterium | reverse complement strand
GCACCGCCCACGCACCTTGCTTGGTGAACGACTTAATGATCAAGTTCGTGAAACCTGGTCGACCGTTGATGTGATTGCGTTGTGTTTACCAGCAGATGAGTTGATTGGCCCGGGCGATCGCTTCATTGCTAATCAAATCGTTGCGATGGGGCGAACCCCAATCATCATCATTATTACCAAGGCCGACAAAGTAAGCAGAGAGACTCTGGCCAAGCGGTTACTCGATGCTCAGATGCTCGCCGAGCAACTAGGAACTTCATGGGCTGCAATCATCCCGGTATCAGCAAATAACGGTGAAAATATTGACACGTTGAAGAGCGAGTTCACGGCATTGCTGCCTGAAGGTCCAGTGCTTTACCTCGATGGTGAAGTCACCGATGAGCCGATGGAAATTGCAATATCTGAACTCATCCGTGAAGCCGCTCTCGAGGGCGTTTCGGATGAACTCCCACACTCGATTGCAGTCACCATCGAAGAAATGGGCATGCGAGAGGGGCGATCAGAAGATCGGCCACTGATGGATATTCATGCCAATCTGTATGTGGAACGCGATAGCCAAAAATCGATCATCATTGGTAAGGGCGGATCGCGACTCAAGCACGTCGGCACAAAGTCCAGGCAAGGAATCGAGCACCTCGTTGGGGTTCCAGTGTTTTTGGATCTTCGAGTAAAAGTGGCCAAAGAATGGCAAAAAGACCCCAAACTCTTGCGCCGTCTTGGCTTCTGACCAAACATGTAGGCGTGGCAGCCTGCGAGGAACCCACAAGCAGAACACAATGGTCTGTGCCTCTTTATCGTGACGAAGCCATCGTGCTGCGCTCCCATAAATTGGGCGAAGCCGATCGCATCGTCACCTTGCTAACCCGCCAACACGGTCGAGTTCGCGCGGTGGCAAAGGGTGTGCGCAAAACATCGAGTCGGATCGGTGCGCGACTCGAACCCTTTAGTCATGTTGATGTGCAGTTCTATGAAGGACGTAACCTCGACAACATCTCCCAGGTCGAGACCATCGATCCCCATGGTGCGGCACTGGCCCAGGACTACGGGCGATGGACCACAGCACACGCAATGGTTGAGACAGCCGAACGGCTGACTCCTGTTGAACGCGAGGCTTCTGTTCAACAATATGTTTTGTTGCTATCGGGATTGCGTTCGCTGGTCTCAGGGGAACACGATGCCCCGTTGATTCTTGATTCCTATCTTTTGCGCTCACTCTCGATCGCCGGTTGGTCGCCATCCTTTGATGAATGTGCACGGTGTGGCGTGGCTGGTCCGCATCGAGCATTTTCGGTTGCGGGTGGCGGGATGGTGTGCAGTAGTTGCCGGGCACCGGGCTCCGCCGCGCCATCTCCAGTTGCAGTTGCGCTGCTAGCGGCACTTCTCAGCGGCGACTGGACCGTTGCAGATGCCAGTGATGTGCGTGAACGTCGCGAAGCCAGCGGTCTTGTAGCAGCCTTTCTGCAGTGGCACTTAGAACGTGGGCTGCGCTCCTTACCTCTTGTAGACCGTGACGATCGAAAGCTTGGCTCATGAAGAAAAAAGTTCTTGATCCACCTGTACATCCAAGTGGAGCACTGCCACCAAAGATTCAGGCTGAATTAATCCCTAAGCACGTGGCAATTGTGATGGATGGCAATGGTCGCTGGGCGAAGGAACGAGGATTGCCGCGCACAGCCGGTCACGAGCAAGGGGAAGCAGCGCTTCTGGATTGTGTTCACGGCGCACTTGAGTTAGGGATCGGGCATATCTCTGCGTACGCCTTTTCAACTGAGAACTGGAAGAGGTCACCAGAAGAAGTGCGTTTTCTGATGGGCTTCAATCGAGACGTGATTCGCCGCCGACGTGACGAAATGAACGAGATGGGTGTGCGTATTCGTTGGGCTGGTCGTCGGCCAAAACTCTGGCGTAGTGTGATTTCCGAACTTGAAGAGGCTGAACAACTCACGGCTAAGAATAAGAAATTAACTCTCACGATGTGCGTGAATTATGGTGGGCGCGCCGAGATAGCGGATGCTGCTGCTGCGATGGCTCGCGATGTGCAGGCAGGGAAACTGAATCCGGACAAGATTGACGAGCGGATGTTTCACCGGTACCTCGATGAGCCTGACATGCCAGATGTTGACCTCTTCGTGCGGTCGTCTGGCGAACAACGAACGAGTAACTTTTTGCTGTGGCAGTCGGCATACGCGGAATTAGTTTTTCTTGACACCTTGTGGCCTGATTTTGACCGCCGACATTTATGGCATGCATGTGAGGTCTTCGCCTCACGTGACCGCAGATACGGCGGAGCACTGCCTAATCAGCTACCGCAGTGAGCGCATAAACCGAAGAGTTCCATTGTGTGGCTCACTTCAGTAAATCCATGTTCTTTGGCGACTTCATCAGCCCAGGATTCGACAGTTGGCCCTGTGATTTCAACAGTTTTTCCACACTTGCGACAGACCAGATGGTGGTGGTGGGCATCGCTACATTTTCGATAGACAGTCTCGCCATCATCGCTTGTAATGGAATCAACTTCTCCCGCAGCGGTTAGTGACTGCAAAGCTCGGTACACAGTTGTGAGTCCAACGGAATCGCCACGTTTGCGTAGGTCGTCATACAACTGCTGGGCAGATCGAAATTCATCAATTTCAGTGAGAAGTGCTGCTACAGCCGTG
>JBIIAA010000081.1:0-9432 GCA_044240165.1 Candidatus Nanopelagicales bacterium | reverse complement strand
ATTGCGCCTTCAAGAGCGGCTGGAGCCTTGGCAACCACAGCTGGGTCTGAAAGGCCGGCAATGATGACACCCTTTTGGGCAACACCCTGCTGCTTGAGAGCTTGCATCACCGAAACGCCACCATCTGGTGTCAAGACAAGGTACGAAGCCTCAGCTCCTGACTGCTTGACCTTTAGCGCAGTCGATGTTGCATCGTATGCACCAATTGGCGCATCAGCGATGCGAAGTACAACGTTTCCACCCACCGAAGCGGCCTGTGGCGCAAATGCTGAACCAGCTGAGTTCGCACCGGGAGAGTTGTGGTTCACGACTGCGAAGTTCTTCGTGCCAGTGTCCAGCAAACGCTGAGCACCGTAGGTTGATGAATATACGTTCGTGAACGCACCTGTTGCACCAAAGACGTTGCGATCAGTGTTATGGGCAGGCAGGTTGGTTAGGCCAACTGTGGGAACATTGTTCTGCTTGAGATAAGGGAACATGGTGTCAGCGGTAGTACCTTCCAACAGCCCAAAGACACCGTCCTGAGAAACTGCCTTGGTTGCTACAACGGTCTGCTCTGACCCGCTTCCCTTGTCGTCATACAAGGAGAGAGTGATCTTGCGGCCGTTTACGCCACCCTTGGCATTTTCCTGATCAATGCGAAGCTTTGCTGCTTCGTAGAATCCAGCCTGAGTTGAGGCAGCTGCACCCGTACGGATAGTGACGAGGCCGACCTTGATCGAAGAGTTATCTACACCGGCCTCAGTTGCGCATGCAACTGGCTTAACGGTTGGCTTTGGCGTTGGCGCCGCGGTGGCATTTGCTGTGACCGCTAGCAGCATGGCGACACTTGCACCGCCAGCCGCGAAAGCGGCTTTGCGAGAAACCGACATTCCTTCTCCTTATGTATGTGCCCACCATCAGTTGGGAGCAAATTCGGTACCAAAGTCGATTCTTTGGCACCCGAGTCAAAAGATTAAGGACGAGAATCAAGGAACGACAGGGTTATGTACGGATTGTCATCAAATCGTTATACACCGTATATGCCCAGCTTCGGGGATCCCCAGTTCCGCCGAACCGAAGGCGGGCGTTGGGTGACACCGAGAAAAGGCACTCAATCAGCAGAATAAGAAAAACGGCGGGCAGCCGAAGCCACCCGCCGTCCATGTATCTAATGATTAGCCTTGAACTACTGCACCAGTTGCGGTGTTGACGTACTTCGCACCACAGGTTGCTGATGCATCAGGAACAAGTTGTGTTCCCTTTGCGACCATGAACCAGCTGCATGCAGGCAGGTTGCCGTTTGGCGTGGTGCCTGGCTTGAAGCTGATCTTTTCAGGAACGAGGCCCTTGCCGTCGTAGTTGGTGACGTTACGAAGCTTGTCAATGAACAACGCACGCGTTGGGCACTGGCCAGCTTCTTTGATGCCACGGATCAACAAGTCAGCACCGAGGTAACCCATTGGAGCTGATGATGAGTAAGGGTTCAAGCCAGCAGCCTTCATACCGTTAGCGAAGGTACGCACTGCTGGGCGGTTCACGCCAACAGGTACCGAGCCGTAGGTGGTGCCAAGAGCGCCATCAAGTGCTGCGCCAGTGGTCTTGAGTACTGATGGGTCAGAAAGACCAACAATGCTCATACCCTTGAGCTTGACACCTTGCTGCAACAACGCCTGAGCGATAGACACGCCACCTTCGATGTAGCCAACGATGATTGCGCCATCAGAACCTGTGCTCTTGATGCGCAAAGCGGTCGAGGTTGCATCATGGGTGCTCTGTGGCTCATCCGAAATACGAAGTGACTCGGTGATGCCAGGAACCAACTTCAACAAACCAGAAGTCGTGTTACCGGAAGCCGAAGCTCCAGCGGACACGTGGTTGATGTTCGCCATCTTGGTGACACCCATGTCCTTCAACTTCTGAATGACCAGCAATGAGCCAGTTCCGGGAGGTGTCGAAGCACCTGTCACGCCGAACGCATTGCGGTCAGTGCCAAAGGCTGCGTTACTGAAACCAGTCACCGGAATACCGGCTTCCTTCAGTGTTGGGTACATCGACACTGTTGATGTCTGAGCAGTAAGACCGAAGATCTTGTCTGACTGGATGGCCTGCTGAGCAGCAGAAACCTGTGTGCTTGGGTTTGACTGATCGTCATACACCTTCATGGTCAACTTGCGACCATTTACGCCACCCTTAGCGTTTTCCTGGTCAACACGAAGCTGAGCAGCCTGTGAAGAACCGATGTAGTTCGCTGAAGCTGCGCCAGTCTTGGGACCGATCCAGCCAAGGGCGATAGACGTTGGTGTAACACCATCAGTTGGTGCACAAGCAGCATTCTTCTGTGCAACTGATAGCGCTGGCTTTGGTGTTGGTGCAGCGTTTGCACCAGTAGCGGCAACCGAAACCACCATCGCAGCGGCAAGGCCACTGACAACGAGGGCCGAGGTGCGGCTCTTCTTTGATACTTCGGACATTTGATCCCCTTTAGATAACGACCGTGCAAACAACACGGTCGAGCGTGGAATTGCCCATCACAAACTTTTTGATGAACTACTGAAAAATTAGTTCGACCAACTCTCTTTCTCAACACAAAAGCCGAAATCGACATGATTTCGTTATAAATCATCACCGTAAAAGGTACAATTCCGACATACAACCCTTGATATTAGTTCGCCAACTCATGAACCCGCGTAATCTGCATCTGTGCCATTGCCCATCGCCTCCTTTTTAGCTGCGCGCGATTGGTATCCGCAGATAAGCAAGGGCGGACAGGTCAGTCAGCCGCTGAGATTCATCGATCTCGATGGCGAAATTCCAAATGATCTTTCGGACCTCGCCAATCGGGTGTGTGTACTCATCGGAATCACACGCCGGCCTACATTGGAAACTCGCCGGACAGCACAACTTCTTGACCTCACAATCACCGATGTCACCACTGATGATGAAGCCTTTGTCTCCGTCCCAGATATCGATCAGGCCATGTCACACCTCATCGATTCAACACAGCATCGCGCACGAGCCGCGATGGCGCTTGGCTCCACCCTTCGATTAACAGCACAGTTGACTACTGCAGATGCAATAGCAGCAGAAGCATCCGCTTACTCAACACTTCTTGCTGGACCGGAATTTGCAGAATGGTTGGGCTCGCGTTCCATCAAGCAAGTGACTACGACCAACGAAATCGAACGGGTGCTGACTTCAATAACTGGAAACACGTTGAACGTGCGCATGAATCGAAAACTGCGACTGAACGCAATCGACGGTGCCATGCGAGCGGGGCTAGTTGATGCCTTCTCAATCGCTCTTGCCGATCCCACTTTGAATGTGATGCTTACCGGCGACGGTCCCTGTTTCAGCAATGGCGGTGACCTTCGCGAATTCGGTACTACTCCTGATCCGGCCACCGCGTGGACCGTGCGGATGACACAACATCCTGGTTGGTATCTGTATCAGATTTCAGGGCGGACTACAGCACATGTGCATGGCAAATGCATTGGTGCCGGTGTTGAAATGCCCGCCTTCGCCTCAAGAGTTATCGCCGATCCGTCGACCACTTTTTATTTGCCTGAACTTTCAATGGGGCTTATTCCAGGAGCTGGCGGCTGCGTAAGTATCCCGGCGCGCATTGGCAGATGGCGCACACTTTGGTTGGTGTTGACAGGTTCAACTTTGACTGCGGAAGAAGCGCTAACTTGGGGATTGATTGATGACATCGCTCCCATCAACTAACGCACACCACATGGATGCCAACAGATGGGCTCTGCAACTACTTGATCTCCTTGGCTCGAAAAGTTTGTATCTTTCTGAAGCCTTCGAAAGCGCACCCATAGCTGACTGGGCACGAAGCGGTGCAGTATCGATCACCGGAACACCCACCAAAATCTTTACGCCACCTGGCTTCGCTGCAACAGCTGCGCGCGGAGCACTCCTTGCTTTGGATTCGTTGATTGGTGCAACCGGTATCGCAGGTGAAAGGTTGCTCGCTGAACGAGCAGCCATCTCCTCATGGCCAGCCAAAGCTCCCTGGACTCTGGGTCTGCACTGTCGAGCAGTGCGAACAACTGATGGCTGGTTTGCTTTATCCCTTGCGCGCCCAACAGATTTAGTTGCCGTGCCCGCGCTCATCAGCAAACCCACGTCGCACGAATGGGTCAGCCTTGATGCTTGGGCGCGAAGAATTACTACTGCTGAAGCAGTTGATCGATGCCGGTTATTCGGGATGCCTGCGGGCGCGATAGGAAGTGTGACTGGGCGAGATCTCATGCGCATCACATCACACGGTGCTACCTCTGTTCGATCGCTACGCGGTCTAAGAGTTGTTGATCTATCAGCACTTTGGGCGGGGCCATTGAGTGCAAATCTTCTGCAGCTTGCGGGAGCGGATGTAATTCGCGTTGAAAGCGAACAGCGCCCCGACGGGGGGCGTGTTGGAATACCCGCTTTTGATGACCTCTTACATTCAGGTCAGAAGTCAGTGACCTTCGATCCAAATAATCTTGAATTTCTGCATGCACTTATTGCTTCTGCTGACATCGTGATTTCAGCTTCTCGACTTCGTGGTCTTGAATCCTTGGGCCTTGACCCGCAGTCTTGGTTGTCCTCCAAGGCTGATGGCGTCTGGGTACAACTCAGCGCCTACGGATCGACTGGCCCCCAAGCCAACTGGATTGGTTTTGGTGATGACACCGCCATGGCTGCCGGTTTGGTGCGCTGGATTGATGGGATTCCGATTCCGATCGCAGATGCCATCGCTGATCCGCTTACTGGTGTTCATGCTGCTGTTGGTGCTGTGAGTTTGGCTCAACGTGGTGGTGCACACCTTTTGGAACTTTCACTTGCCGATGTCGCTGCAGCAACCCTCGGCGGTCCTCCCGCATCGGACCCGATCTATCGCAGTGGTGGGTGGCAAGTCGAGACGGAATTTGGTCTTCGCCCAATAGAAAAACCGAGGGCCCGAACTGTTACAGGAACAGCGCGAACCCTCGGTGCCGATACGGAAACTTTGCGAGCTGAACTCGCTACGTAGTTACTTCTTAACTGGGCGGTACGAGGTAGCGAGCATCAAGAGCGCTGCACCGGTGCCAAGAACTGCCGCGATGATCGCCCAATTCACGCCGAACATGCCAAGGCCAATTGCATTGTCAACTGACCACTGGCCCGGACCCGCAGATGCAAGTGCCACAGCAACGAATGCCACTAGGAGCACGTATTCCCAGCCGCCCTTGAAGATGAAGTAACCCTTGCCTCGGTGATCCGTAAGCATTGCCACAACCATCAGGCCGACAACCCCAGCTGCGCTCAAGCCTGTGAGTAGGCCAATCGTGATTGCAATACCCAATGCCATTTCCGTGCCTGCTGCAATGCGCGCATGCAACCAACCGGGCTTTAGCCCTAGAGACTCAAACCAGCCAGCAGTGCCTTTGAGCCCGCCCCCGCCGAAGACCTTGTTATAGCCGTGAGCAAAGAGCATCGGGCCAATTGCAAGGCGAATGAGCAGCATCGCAAGATCTAGTGCGCTGGAATCTGAATACGTGCTGTTCATCGGTGGTTCTCCTTAGGCTGACGCCATGTGATCTTGGTCGTCTCTGAGTCGTAGTCCTGCAGCAACGTGCGTTGCGAGGTTATGGTTTGCTTACTATCCCACCAAAAGCACCCGACCACGCGCTCGTCGGGGCTATTTCGAATAGGACTTTCCCATGCACATTGAAGGTATCAGCGCTGTTGTCACCGGAGGCGGCTCAGGCTTGGGCCTAGCAACGGCAAAAACTCTGGTCGCTGCCGGAGCAAACGTCGTCATTATCGATTTGCCGTCGTCAAATGGTGAAGCTGAGGCACTGGCAATTGGGCCAAAAGCCGTCTTCGTCGCAGCCGATGTGCGTGATGAGTCCCAGGTCAATACCGCGCTGGATGCAGCACAAGAGATGGGGCCACTTCGCCTCGTTGTGAACTGCGCCGGAATTGCGACGCCAAATCGGGTCATGCGCAAAGGCGAAGCAACTGCGCTGGCTGAATTTGAGCGCGTTGTTTCCATCAACTTGATCGGCACCTTCAACGTTATTCGACTAGCTGTTGAGCGCATGGCAAAGATTGATCCTGTCGGCGAAGAACGTGGCGTCATCATCAACACCGCATCCGTGGCCGCCTTTGATGGCCAAATTGGGCAGGTCGCCTATGCAGCATCCAAAGCAGGAGTCGCCGGTATGACCTTGCCTTTAGCCCGCGATATGGCGCAATTTCTGATTCGCGTTGTCACCATCGCTCCTGGCACCTTCGAAACTCCGATGCTCGCTGGACTTCCAGAAGAGGCCCGCAAGTCTCTTGGTGATCAGGTTCCACATCCAAGCCGACTTGGAAAGCCGGAAGAATATGCAGCACTCGTGAAGCATCTCATCGAGAACCCAATGATCAATGGCGAAACTATCCGCATCGATGGTGCGATTCGGATGGCTCCACGCTAATCACCTGAATTTCTTTACCCTCCTTCACCCGACAACTTTGGAGTTACGTTGCCACTACCTACCCGAATTCTTGGTTCAGGCGAAAGCGCCGTTGAAGTTTCCCAACAAGGCCTTGGTGGCATGGGAATGAGCATGGTCTACGGAACTCGAGATGATGTTGAATCAACAGCGACTCTGAATCTTGCCCTTGATCTTGGTGTTACGTTCTGGGATACCGCTGATGTGTACGGCCCACATCACAACGAGGAACTCATCGGCAAGGTCCTGCAAACGCGTCGCGATGAGGTAACGCTTGCTACGAAATTCGCTAATCACATGGTCGACGGCAAAATGACCATCACTGGTGATCCTGCTTACGTGAAGCAGTCCTGCGATGACAGCCTTAAGCGCCTTGGTATCGACACGATTGACGTCTATTACTACCACCGCGTCGATAAGAATGTGCCCATCGAAGAAACCTGGGGCGCCATGGCCGAACTGGTTGCTGCGGGCAAGGTTCGCTTTCTTGGGATTAGCGAAGCGGCACCTGAAATTATTAGGCGTGCACATGCCGTGCATCCAATGACCGCAGGTCAATATGAGTGGTCGCTGTTTACTCGCGATATTGAGCAAGACGGGGTGCTGGCCACCTGTCGCGAACTCGGTATCGGAATCGTTCCTTATTCACCTCTTGGTCGAGGCTTACTCACTGGCACAATCCAGAGCCAAGATGAACTTGTTGAAAACGATTGGCGGCGCACCAACCCGCGGTTCCAAGATGAGGAAATGCAGAAAAATTTGCTCCTCGTAGCCCAACTCAGTGAACTCGCTGCTGCTCGTGGAATCACGACTGCTCAATTCGCCTTGGCTTGGGTTCAGTCTCAAGGTTTAGACGTGGTGCCGATCCCTGGCACGAAGAGGCGCAAATACCTCACTGAGAACGTGGCAGCAGCAACAATCCAACTCAACTCAGACGAACTTGCTGCGGTCGATGCAATTGCGCCCTATGGTGCTGCTGCTGGAGGTCGTTATGCGGCCACTGCACTCAAGACAATCGCCGATTCGACGAAGGACTAATCATGACTGCGCCTCTGACCATTCGTAAGCCTGCAGGAACTCCAAAAGGTGGAGTGATTGTTATCCAAGAAGCCTTCGGTGTAACCGACCACATCATCGATGTGTGCGAGCGTCTCGCGGCAGCTGGTTACCTCGCAGTCGCGCCAACTATGTTCCATCGTCAGGGCACTTTGATTGTTGCCTATGACGATATTCCGGCAGCGATTGAAGTGATGTCGCAGTTGACTCCCGCTGATATGGCAGCAGATGTTGATGATGCGCTGGCTTATCTGAAGTCCGAAAACCTGACTGAAAAGCAGTGCGCAATCATCGGCTTCTGCATGGGTGGAACCGTTACTTACAACACGGCTGTTCGTTTGCCACTCGGTGCAGCAGTCACCTTCTACGGCGGCGGCGTTGCCAAAGGACGAATGGGCTACGAATCATTCATCGATCAGGTTGAGCAGTTGCAAACTCCATGGCTTGGACTCTTCGGTGATCTGGATCGTGGTATTCCAATTGATGACCTTGAAGTGTTGAAGATTGCTGGCGGAGAAGCCAAAGCAGACATCGAAATCGTTCGGTATGCCGACGCAGACCACGGCTTCCACTGCCCAGATCGTCCGGCAGTGTTCCATCAGGAATCTTCCGATGATGCTTGGCAGCGAACTATTGCTTACCTAGATTCACACCTCAGCTAAGAGTGGCCGGAAACCACGCGTCGGTTTGTACAAGTTCACCTTGATACATGCGGCCGTCGCGTGGTCGGTTACTAATTAAGCCTCGTCGATCTAGGTGCACGATGTGAGCAAGGGTTTCACCCATAGCCGCACGTCGCAACATGCCTTGAGTGTTCTCCCAGCCGTGCGACCACGTGAGCTTCGATGAAATTTCATATGTGCTCGCGCCGGGACGCTCGTTAATAGAAGCAAGCACTTCAGCGAGGCGCTCTTCGTGGTGTGTGTTCATTTGAGCGATGCGCTCATCCAAACCACTAAACCGATATTCGTGGGCCGGCAAGATCTCTTCGGGATCCATTCCAATCATCGCGTTGAGTGAATCGATGTAGGTGCCTAGCGGATCACCATGCTCGCGTGGGTGCACCGAAATATGTGGTGAAATTCGCGGTAACACATGATCGCCGCTGATCAGCAGATTATTTCTCTCGTCCATGAAACAAACGTGACCAGGTGAATGCCCTGGAGTCCACAGCGTGCGAATGTGTTGCGCATCAGGAAGTGGACGTTCACCATCAACAATTGTGCGATCCGCTTTCGGAATCTTTGCGAACTCCACAAACTGACCCGCGTCAACGATCAATGAAGGCATATCGATTTCTTCAACGCCCGATCTGATGAGCCACGTTTCGCCCGCACGTTTAAAGATCGCTGGATCAACATCGAGGTCAATATCTCGTGCATCAAGTTCATGCATCGCAACCCAGGCGCCTGAGGCTTCTCGAATCCGACCCGCCAAGCCGAGGTGATCCGCATGGTTGTGCGTGACCAAAACACCTTCAACGTCGGTAATTGAAAAACCGATGGACTCCAAACCCTCATTGAGATTGGCCCATGCTTCATCAACTGGCCAACCCGCATCTATAAGAACAACACCGTTAGGAACTTCAATCACATAAACGTTGACGTAGCGCAACGGGTTGTTTGGGAAAATAACGGGAATCGACCATAAACCCGGACGCACCAATTCAACTGGTGGTAATTCCCGAACTCGCCATGCTTCTTTTTGTAAGTGGCCTGTGACAGTAATTTGCGGTTGGGCCGTGATCGTCACAGTGCTATGCCGAGAACTTTGGAGTCGAGGTATTCCAGGATGCCTTCGCGGGCGCCTTCGCGTCCTAGTCCGCTTTCTTTCATGCCACCAAAGGGCACTGCAGCGGAGGTGGGGTTGATGTCGTTGATGCCGATCATGCCGAAGTTCAACGCTTCAGCTGTTTTGAATG
>JBIIAA010000080.1:0-9499 GCA_044240165.1 Candidatus Nanopelagicales bacterium | reverse complement strand
TTCCGTTTCCTTATTGGCAAAGGATCGAATCACCTTTCGAACTATAACGGACCCCGTTAATAACGGCAAGCGACCGACAGGGCCGCAGGGCCGCACTTTGGGCTTGTTGAGCCGCTAGGCTCCCTGAGGTGTCCGCCCTGCTGATCGACGTCACTGACCTCGTCGAATTCCTGCAGCGCCGCGAATCCGTTTCCGGGGTTCAGCGAGTCATCGCCGAGACCACTCCCTTGCTGGAAATCAAGTCCGAGGTCATTGCCCACCCAGTGCTGCTGGATCGTGGCCGGGGTGTCTTCGTTCAACTCACCCATACCGAGCACCACCTCTTAATTCAACGAGGTGCACGAGCGGGCAGCGATGCCACACGCGAGGAACTGGCAATGGGAGCCGATGCCGCAATCACTCGCGCAGCCACGGCTACACAGGTCAAGATTGCCAATGGCGACGTGCTTGTTTTCCTTGGTGCGTTATGGATCAACGATGCACTGATGTTGGCCGCGCGAGATGCTCATGCGCAGGGCGCGATCCTGATTGACCTGTTGTATGACCTGACCCCAGTGCTTCAGACTGGTCACACTGCAGCGGTCAACAAACTCTTTGAGCGTTATTTGAATTTGATTTGCCAGACGGCATCACGAGTTCCAGCAATTTCACACTCGAGCCGAAGAGATTTTGAAACCTATGCGCAGCAGCATGGCTACGAAGTTGTTGCAGGTCAAGCTACTGGTTTGCCTTGCGGACTCACTCCGAAAAGTCAGAGTGAAAATAGCTTGGTTAGCGAAGGTAATGAAAGCGAAAACCCTTGGCCGCGTCCTTACGCGCTCTTCGTTGGCACAGTTGAATCTCGTAAGAATCATTTGCTGGCATTGCAGGCCTGGCGCGAACTTATTGACACTCATGGCGCTGAAAATGTTCCAGACCTCGTGTGTGTTGGCCGTTTAGGCTGGCATGCAACACAATTTCTCACTGAATACGTTACGAGTCATGGGCTCGACGGCAAGGTCAGTGTGTTGAGCACAAGCGTGAGTGATGAAGAGCTCGCCAATTTCTATGCGCACTCAGTGTTCACTGTTTACCCATCCAACTATGAAGGTTGGGGTCTGCCAATCTCAGAGAGTCTGGCCTTTGGCAAGGTTCCAGTGGTAGCTGACAACTCTTCGATGCGTGAAGCTGGACGAGACCTAGCGATCTACTTTGAAACCAATAACCAAGCAGCATTTGTGCACGCACTCGAAGCAGTGATGGATCAAGAAAACAGAGCCCAACTCGAGGCACGAATCGCCAATGACACCACCTCCCCCATCACTTGGGAAAAAGTGGCCGAAGTTATCAATCAAGAAATTGCAGCAGCAAGAGCTGCAGGAAGCAGGCCCCTGATGGTTCCCGCAATCGAACTTGGTCGCGAATACATGTTGGCTGTTGGCTCACCAGCGCCTGACTCCGGTTATGCCGATCAGGTGCTTGAACATCTTCAAGCCGAAGGCCTCACCCCCATGTTGCGTCAGCCTCGTGGCGAAAGAGATTTCGAAATCGTCGATGCTGCAGTGATCGGCACCTTTGGTTCCCCGCAGGTGTGGGGCAATGAGCTACGTCCAGGCAAGCGCGCGGATTTCAGAATTGAACGGCCCGTTGCTGGCCCGTTGGTGCTGCTCGTTTCGACGAGATCAATGCCAGGAGTAGTCACTATTGATGCAAGTGGCCCGGGCGGTCCAGTCAAAGAAGAGGTCTACCTCGGCTCGGTTATCAAATTGCCACTTGGTGATGGGCGTGCCGGCGAAGCAGCACAAGTAAGTCTCACAGTTACTGACGCAGCCAACTCCATCGAAGGCTTTATGGGCATTCGCTCATTCGTCGTGTTGAAAGCTGATGACCTCACTGCAGAAGTGCTTGCGCATAAATCAGCAGCAGATGCGATGCGTCAAGAACTCGACTTCCTTCAGAACACTAGGTCGTGGAAAGTCACAGCACCTCTACGCAAAATCAAAGGCCGCGGAGCGAACTAACAAGGTGCCCGTATTGCACTACAACAATTGCGCTACAACGCAGCAACATCACCTATGGTGATTGGGAAATTCACGGAAACAGGTGTGAAGGCACCACTGCCAATCGACGCAGCAGTAACAACACACGAGCCATTACCAATCGCGTTTAAGCGATTAGCTGCAATGACACATGGTCCAGTAACCGAGAAAAGCACGGGAGCACCAGAAGTTGTCACACCGCTCAACACCTGACTAGTGGCCCGCGCCATTGCGTTTTGTCCGTTGGTGCGAAGTGTGGATGCACCAAGAGTCGCAATGAGTTGATCTGCCGGCAATGCTGGCAACACTTTGATCTGCTGCAATGAAACACCACTGTATCCGGGGTTATTTCCAGTGAACTCTGCGCGCAGTTGATGCAAGCCTTCAGTTGGTGGCGTCCAACTCATCGTTGCAACGCCACTGATTGTTGGGACAGATCCACGAAGGGCCTTGCCATCAAAAAGAAAACCAACGCTGCCACCTTGGTAGTTCGCACCTAACACAGCGCTAATCGCGGACGATTGGCCAACACGCAAGGCAGGAGCGAAACGGTAGGCAACCATTGGGTTGTAGCCAACCACTTCAGGTTGTTCAACCTGACTCACTGATGACGCGAAAGCGGGCGTTTGTGGATTGAAGGTTGCTACGAACTGAAACGGACCTGCAGTGTCAGGGGTCCAGGTAATAGAAGCCACAGTTGTAAGCGGATCAGTAGTGGGCTGCAACCAACCAGTGCCCAGAACTGCGCCGGATCCCGATGCAACATTCTTGCGAAGAGTCACCGATCCTTGCGGGGCAGTGCTGCCGGCCAAAGCATGCACGTAGGCAAGTGTTGTTGAAGCAGCAACATTGAGCTCGAGTTGGCTAGGAGCATTGGCCGCTATTGAAGTTGCGGTAGGTAGCACTGAAACTTGCGTCGAAATAGATGCAGCAGTTCCGGCTCCGGTGATTGTCCATACGCCGCTTGCTGTTGGGGTCCACGTTGCAGCCCCAAAGCCTGAAGCATTGAGGGCGACGCTTAGAGGCAGAGAGATCGAGCCATTGGTAGCTGAAATACTTACCGTGGTCGATCGTGCTTTTGGTAGGAATACGTTCAAGGACTCCGTCACACCGACCATGCCGTTTGCAGTTGCAAGGTATGGGCTCGGCGTAATCCTGGCAGCGCCCTGCGCGGGTAAAGAGAATCCAAAGGCAAGTAGCGAACCACCAATGAGACCAACAATCACACGACTACGACGCATCAACAACTCCTTAGTTGAGGTATGACCCTAACGATTACTGACATGAGAAGAGCCGGGGTCAGGCAAATGACTAACCCCGGCTCTTCTGGATACTTACTACCTCGTTGTTGGCGCTCGATTGATCGTGATCGTGTAGGTCTCAGATCCTGGAGTCAGCGCAGCATTTCCTGCGGTGAATGCAGTGACCTGACATTGACCTGCACTGAGTGCAGTGAGGACAGAACCGTTGATCACGCAAGGTCCTTGCTCACTGAACAGCACTGTCGTGTTCGACGTAGTGGTTGCCGCTAGCGTGACCGTTGATCCTGCGGTCATCACGATTGGTCGCGCGATGCTCCACGCTGGCTGGCTTGGCGGATCGACGACAATGTTGTCAACGGCGCGAGCACCTTGGACATTGACCACCTGAGAGTTCGAGCCGCTGGCCTGCCCTGCTTGACCTGGAACAGGATTGCCGGTGTAGGAAACAGCAATCGTGTGAATGCCAGATGATGGTGGCGTCCATTGATAAGACGCGACACCATTCACGGTCGGAATCGAGCCGCTAATTCCAATGCCGTCCTGTGTGAAGGCGACCGAACCGTTAGGCATTCCGGCGCCGAGCACTGCCTGAAGCACAGTCGTCGTTCCAGCAAACAAATTAGCTGGCCAGCGCAAGGCGACAGTGGTATTTGCAGTAGTTGCGAAAGGCTGTGAAATCGGGCTCGTTGAAGTCGTGAAGTTTCCATTATTTGGCTGGAAAGTTGCTTGAATTGCCGTCGCACCAGGAAGAGTTGGAGTCCAAGGCAGCCCCACCGTTGAAGTGGAGGCACCGAAGGTTCCTGAGAGAGGCTGGGTCGTGATCCCGTTGCCCCCAGCAGTTGCCAAGTAGACGTTGCCTGTAGGCGAGAGGGTGCCAATCGGCGCCACAACTGCACCTTGCAAAGTGTTAGAAACACCCTGTTGCACCGACTGCTGGGCAAGAAGAGTCGTGTAGGTCGGCACAGGTGCGATGGTGATCGTGGTTGAACCAGCCGGCAATGCCGAGCCGAGCGCGCTAATCGTCCACACGCCCGCAGCACTTGGAGTCCAAGAGGCAGTTGCCCAACCTTGTGCGCTGACAATCGCTTGGATAGTGGTGGCGTTGGCACCTGAAGATGCACCGAGAGTGATGGTCTGGCCGGCTAGGCCAGAAACCTGCACTTGGATCTGCTCAGCTACTCCGACCATGCCATTAGGGGCAAAAACGCCGCCTCTGGCTGCAGCCTGAGCGCCAGCGCCGACTGCCAAAGTGGTGCCAGCAGCAATTCCAAGGGCCAGCGTTGCCGTAGCAATGCGGCGGGTCGAGCGCGAGTGGCGCGCAAGTGTCATCATTCGAACCTCCTAGATGTGTTGCCCACAGGCTACTTCGCATTAGTCATTTATTGCTGCACATCGTGGGAGCGCAGCGGTCAGTGACCGGTTGGTTAGCATTAACCCATGTTGTCTATTGCGCCTATTGAGGGCGCTTGGGGTGAAGCCGAGTGCTGAGAGACCTCAAAAGGCAAAAAGCTTTGATTTGGGCGTTTGCAAACCGAGATTTCGCCACTCGCTATCGAGCGAGTGCGCTGGGTTGGGCCTGGTCTTTGGTTCAACCGCTGGCGACCTTGGTCATTTTCGCGGCAGTTTTCAGCACTGTCTTTCGAGTTCAGGCGCCCGAGATGGGTAACGGCAAGACTTCGTACGCCGCCTTCCTCTTCACTGGCATGGTTACCTGGAACCTCTTTTCCAGCCTGATCAACCTGTCGATGATGCAACTCAAAGCCAGCGGGGAGCTGCTGAAGAAAGTGCATTTCGCCGCTTGGACCCCGGTGCTGGGTGCCAGCATCGTGCAGTTAATTCAGGTTGCACTCGAAATCATCGTGTTGATTGGCATGTTCCTATTTCTTGGAAACATTGGCTTCACCTGGCTTCTTGCAATTCCAATTTTGATCGGCACAGCATTCTTCGCTCAGGGAATTGGCTTCATCTTCTCGATCATGAATGCTCGCTCAGGTGATGTGATGTATATCGTCGGGGTCGTTCTTGGCGCACTGTATTTCTTGACTCCAGTGTTGTATCCGATGAGTTTGGTCGAGAGCCATGGCGGCGTCTTGGCTTGGGTTGTGAAGTTGAACCCGATGTCTTGGTATGTGCAAGCGATGCATGACTCGATGTACACACTCACTGCGGTTTCGTTTCTTGAAGTTGCTGCGTTACTCGTGGGCGGGCTCCTGGTGTTTTGGGGAGGATTTGCCATCTTCAATCGTTACAGCGAAGACATTGGGGAGATGCTGTGAGCGAGTACGCAGTTGAAATCACCAATGTTGGCAAGCGCTTCATGCGCAACAGTGAGCGTCGTAATTCCATAAAAGAACGCATCGTTCGTGGGCAAGGTAAGCGCGCTGAAGAATTCTGGGCAGTCAAGGACGTTTCACTTAATATCCCCAAAGGCAGCGTTTACGGCCTGATCGGCCATAACGGCTCGGGCAAATCAACGTTGTTGAAAATGATCGGCGGTATTTACCGGCCGACAGAAGGCACGATCTCAAGTCAGGGTCGCATCGCGTCGCTGATTGAACTCGGTGCCGGTTTCCATCCTGAAATGACCGGCCGCGAAAACATCGGTCTCAATGGCTCAATCCTGGGTTTGCCGAGAAAAGAAATCGCAGGCGTAACCGATGAGATCATCGACTTCTCGGGGCTGCGTGAATTCATCGACGATCCCGTGAAGCACTACTCCAGCGGTATGTATGTGCGCCTCGGATTCGCAGTGGCTGTTCATATGAAGCCAGACGTTTTACTTGTTGACGAAGTGCTAGCGGTTGGTGACGAAGAATTCCAGCGCAAATGTTTTGATCACCTTTATTCCTTACGCAAAGCCGGGAAAACCATCATTGTTGTGAGCCACGGCTTGGGCCAGCTGGAGGCACTCTGTGATGAGGTTGCTTGGCTGGAGCGTGGCTCCCTGCAAGAAATTGGTGAGCCAACAGATGTGGTTGCGAGTTACCTGAAGCGGGTCAACGCTGAAGAAACTGCAAAGAATCCATTGGCGGAAGCAAAGCGCGAACAAACGGATCACGAGGGTGGTCTGCAAAGTGCCTTGCGTTTAACATCAGTGAAGTTGACCAATGTCGAAGGCATCGCACTCAACCATGCCGAAACCGGAACAACATTCACGTTCAATATTGGTATGACGCTTACCGATACCGTGCTTGGACCTAACGTGCGCGTTGCCTTGCAACATGAATCTGGACCACTCGTCACCATGATCAGCAATCACCGACTAGGGTTTGATTTCAGTTACATTCCAGCCGGCGAACACACGGTTGAGATCGATCTTCTTGATAATCCTTTGCTACCAGGGCGTTATCGCGTGCACGTTGATGTGTTTGACCACACTGGTGCGAAGTTGCTGGATTCGTGGAATGAAGCTGCAGAGTTCCCGGTTCGCAGCGGTTCTGGTGAAATCGGCCAAGGGTTTGTGCAGTTACCAGCTGAATATCGATTGAGTTAATCGTGATCAGTGAAACTCATCCGCTGATCAGGGCTAAGCGTCGTGCCGGCCGGGTGAAGCGTTATGTCAAGCGCAAGGTCTATGAAAGAAATATTGGCAAGCAATACAAGGCTTGGTTAATCGAAGCCTCAGAGGTGCAAGCAAATTCCACTACTCATGACTTCACGATTTCGATCATTGTGCCGGTCTACAACCCACCAATAAATTTCTTGACGGAATGCCTAGATTCAGTTGTGAATCAGCAGGCTAGTAATTGGCAGCTTGTTATTGCTAATGATGGATCAACGAACACCAACGTCACGTTGTTCTTAGAAAGCTTCAAAGAAGCGCACAAAGAGGAACCACGCATTCTTGTTGTCAACAAAGAAAACGGCGGCATCAGTTCCGCGCTCAATGTTGCGCTCAGCCACGCCCAAGGCGAATACGTGGGAATGCTTGACCACGATGACGCGCTTGACCCTCGTTGCATTGAAATCTTCAGCCAGACCATCGAACTCAACAATCACCCCGATGCGGTGTATTCCGATGAAGACAAGTTCAGCCCAAAGGGTGAGCACTACGACTTGTATTGCAAGCCGTCATTTTCTCCCGAACTGTTGCTCACCCAGATGTATCTCTGTCACTTCACCGTGTTTAAACGCGATCAGATGAATGCGGTCGGTGGCTTGCGCACCAGCATGGATGGCGCTCAGGATTTCGATCTGGCTTTACGGTTACTTCCGAACCTTAAAAACGTCGTGCGTATTCCCCTTCCCCTTTATCACTGGCGAGCGTGGGCTGAATCGACTGCGCTGTCGATTGACGCAAAGCCCTGGGCTCAGCAATCAGCCGCTCGGGCGCAACAGGAGCATCTTGATCGCACCTTCGGGGGCGGCACTGTAGAGCCGAGTCACATTCAAGGCTTGAATGAAGTGCATCCAAAAATTTCGAAGCCAGTGAAGGTTTCGGTCATCATCCCGACCATTGGCACACCGAACGATTCAGGTACCTCGCGATTCGTTGACGATGCTGTTCGATCGCTGATGACAAAAGAAACCCAGACGAAAATGGAAATCATCATCGTGACCACTGGTGTCATCCCTGATGTTGATGTTTCAGCAGTTTCAGGAATAAGTGCAGCGGGATTGCAACATGAGTTAAAGCATGTTGTCTACACCACAGACCACTTCAACTTCTCTGAGGCGATCAACGCTGGCCGCGAAGTTGCCACTGGCGAATATCTCTTGCTGCTGAATGACGACACCACTGTGAATGAAATGAATCCAGTGACCAAGATGCTTGAAATCGGTCAGATCGATGAAGTTGGCATCACCGGCGCCAAACTCGCCTATCCAGACTCACGGTTTCAACATGTGGGAATGGTGCTGCTCCCATCAGGGCCAACTCACGCTTGGATTTCAAAGCCAAATAAGGAGCCTGGCTACTTTGGCTCGACGCTGACGCCGAGGAACTATGCAGCCGTAACTGCGGCAGCCCTACTGGTGCGCACGAGCGTGTTTGATCAGGTCAGTGGCTTTGACACTGTTTTTGCCAAGGACTACAACGACGTGGATTTCTGCCTGCGCGTACGTGAGGCGGGCTACCGAGTGGCCTGGACTCCATACGCGCATTTCACGCATTACGAAGGCGCGACGATGGCCCGCAAAAAGACCGACCCTGTCGAGCATGAGCAATTTCTGCAACGATGGTCCCAGTTATTGAACAATGATCCTTATTACTCACCAGCTTTGAACCCAGACCTGCAGCGGATTTACGAGGCCCTTTAATGAATCAACCAACCTTTCGATCACCAGGTGGTCGCACCTTGGTGGTCTTCGGCGATCCTTCGTTACTCACGATGGATCGCATGGAGGAGTTCGGCAGAAGAATTGATACCGATCCCCGGATCGCTTCGTTGTCATTGACTTCGAATTCAGTGCTCACCGATCGTTGGTTGCGATCCAGTGCCCCGATGGGTCCGGTCATTGCGATTGCTCAAGATGCCCAAGATCTCGTTGGGGAATTGCCGCAAGAAATTGATGAGCAAGCATTAACGGCTTGGTGCCTGGCCGCTTCAGAGCGCGGGCTGTGGCATGACTGGTGGCTTTCGAATCACCGTGATGTGGCAAAAGCTGAAATCTTGATCCAAGAAAGTCAGATCGATATCAATGAAGCCAATGATCCAAGCAGTTCGCATTTCGTCACAACTCACACTCAAGCGCTCAAAATTCGCAACCTCGAATTAGCTATCGATGCCACTTGGCTTGGCCCGCATCAAACAGGTGCACAGGTGCTCACCACCGCAGCGATCGAAGCTCTAGCGCGTGATGAACGCATTGCCACGATCACGCTCTTTGGATTAGATGAACTCCCGGATTACGCAAAGCATTTACTTGAGTTAGCGAAGGTGAAGCTTTCAGCGTCAGATGAGAGCGCCTTCGATGAGCCAGCTGATGTGGTCTGGTATCCAAACCAAATTGATGGACGCAGTGATATTTCAACGGCCCGAGATTATGGTCGCCGAGTTGTTACGACGTATCTGGATCTCATTGCCTATGACATCCCGCGCTATCACGGTTCAACTGATGCTTGGAACGCTTATCGGAGCATGCAGCGCCGCATTGCCCTGAGTGTTGATGGCATTACGACGATCAGCGCCGATGTCGCACATCGCTTACACGAAGAAACTCCTCGCCTTGAGCACGATCGAGTGCAGCCCATCACTCTGGGCTTAGATCACATCACAG
>JBIIAA010000012.1:0-28308 GCA_044240165.1 Candidatus Nanopelagicales bacterium | reverse complement strand
CATGGTGACTGGGCTTATCGGTGGGATACACCAGAGTTCATCGGCGTAAAAGAATGCTACGACAAAGAAATAAGCACGGTTATCCCTTGAAATGAGGATTGCAGATGAGTCCGAGAATCGATCCATATGGTGTTCGGACAGAACCAGTGATGATGCCATCACCGACATCGCTTGCAGATGTATGAAGAGTCGCGCCCTGTGTCATGGCTTCTGCAATGGCTGCCTCAACATCGTCGACACCCCAATAAACAAGTGCGCCGTCTGTTTGATCAGCAGTTGGGAGTAGCCCAAGTTCGTACCCCGCGATGTCGAATCCAACATAGAAAGGTTGATCGAAATATGGTTCCTGACCGAGCAATTCAGTCCACCAAGATTTAGCAGAAGCTAAGTCCGGTGCAGGGTAAATTACCGTCCGCAGGCCTTGCATTGCACTATGCATAAATCCAGCCTAATTGAGAGCGCAGCCAAAATTCTCGTTGAAATTTGGGCCTGATTTGTCCAGCGCTTTTTGATCGATATCGCTTGTGGACTACCGATAAAAGTGAAACTCTTCGAGTCCGAGAAGTGCACACTGTGTTGGGCTTGGGTCGAACTCTGCACAGACATGGAGAATCAAGTTGTCCGAATCAGCCAGAATCCCTCCGCAGATCACTGACCTAAACGAGTTCTACCGGACATCGGGCGCCGATAGCGTGTTGCAGTTCCGGCAGTGCCCTAATTCGAAAATCGAATGAACAATTGCTCAAGCCTTCTGAAAGGTAACTCATGAATCTCCCAGAAAATATTCACACCACGCGACTTGCTGGCATGGTTGCTTTGGTTACTGGCGGAGGCGGTGAAGGTGAATTTCTTGGCCTTGGAGCGACAACGGCTATCTTGCTCGCAGCGCAGGGCGCCAAGGTTGGGGTCTTCGATTTCTCGCAAGAGCGTGCAGCCCACACTGTGGCTTTGATTAAAGGATTCGGCGGCGAGGCAATGGTCGTCGTCGGAGATGTCACGGATCCGGCATCTTGCGTTGCTGGTGTTGAGCAAGTCGTGAAGGCCTACGGTTCGCTCACCACAATGGTGAACAACGCTGCAATTGTTGGCGAGGGTGGCACGATCGTTGATGGTGACCTCGTGAACTGGTCCAAGGTGATCGATGTCAACTTATATGGCGTGATGCATATGAGTAGGGCATCAATTCCTGCGATCCGAACTGCAGGTGGAGGTTCGGTCATCAATATTTCGTCAATTGCAGGTATCCGCGCGATGGGTGGCTCGGCCTACACCGTGGCTAAGGGTGCTGTGCAGGCCATGACCCGGGATCTTGCTTTGGCGCATGGACGTGAAGGCATTCGCGTGAACACGGTGTTACCGGGACACATCTATAGTCCGATGGGTTCTAGCGGAGGCGAAGAAATGCGTGAATTACGTCGGCGTTCAGGGATGTTAGGCACTGAAGGAAATCCCTGGGACATTGCTTGGGCAGTGTCGTTCTTTGCGTCGGATGAATCTCGCTGGATAACTGCTACAGAGCTAGCGGTGGATGCTGGAACTACTCAGACCACGGCAATGCCGATGTTTAAGTACACCTCGGTCATTGAATAGTTGCTCGCTCGAACCAACTTCTGATGAGGTCGATTCTAGCGCGGGGTCTACACCGAAATAATGAGTGAGTTTCCTGGCTCGCTGGGATGCAATAGGGCGTAAAGAGTTCTACCCTGACTGGTGTGGAAATGAGGACAGATGCCAGCCATTGAAGTGCGCGATTTGCGTAAGAGCTACGCCGATGTCGAGGCGGTAGCGGGTGTGAGTTTTGACGTCGCTCAGGGCGAATGTTTGGCATTGCTCGGTCCTAATGGCGCTGGGAAAACAACGACAACCGAAATCCTCGAGGGCTATCGCAAAGCCGATTCAGGTTATGCGCGTGTGCTTGGAGTGGACCCCAGCCAGGGTGACATGGATTGGAAAGCTCGACTTGGCATCGTGCTGCAGGCAGACCGTGACCTTGGAGATCTCACGGTCAACGAGGCTGTGCGTCATTTCGCTGGTTACTTCAACAACCCCCGTGATCCAGAAGAGGTTATTCACGCAGTTGGTCTGGAAGAAAAAGCTGGGGCCCGGAACTCGAAACTCTCTGGTGGTCAGCGCCGGCGACTCGATGTTGCTTTGGGGATTATCGGATCACCTGAATTGCTCTTTCTCGATGAACCAACCACAGGATTTGATCCAGCTGCCCGACGCGAATTCTGGAAACTCATTGAAAAACTCAAGACCGATGGGGCGACAGTGTTACTTACCACCCACTATCTTGACGAAGCTGAGCATCTGGCAGATCGCGTAGCGGTTATTGCGCGTGGGCGCATCGTGGCTTGCGATACACCTGCTCAAATTGGCAACAGGGCCGAGGGCACAGCAATAGTTACCTGGATCGAGAATGGAACTGAGCAACGAGAATCTACGGCTCGTCCAACCGCTTTTGTGAATGAACTATCAGCAAGATTCACGGGTGAAGTGCCGCAACTTGCAATCCGTCGACCCACGCTCGAAGACACGTATCTTTCCTTAGTTGCGAAGGAGGATGAGTCGTGAATCGTTCGCTTCGTCTTGGCCGACTTCGCGTAGGCATTGAACTAAAACAATTCTTCCGAGACCGGGAAAGCGCGCTCTTCAACTTCATGTTGCCGATGATTTTGCTGGTGATTTTTGCGTCAGTATTTGCCGAGCAGCTCATCGGATTCGAAGATGTGACGTTTGCTCAATATTTCCTTGCCGGGATGATTGCGTCAGGAATTCTGTATACCTCTTTCCAAAACTTGGCCATTGCAATTCCGATGGAACGCGATGATGGAACGCTGAAGCGCTTAGAAGGCTTGCCGATGCCAAAAGCTGCGTATTTCCTTGGCAAGACAGGAATGGTGTTCGCTGCTTACGGCGCGCAAATTGTCATTCTCCTGGTTGTCGGTGTGTTGTTCTATGGAATTGATCTGCCATCCACGCCGTATAAGTGGTTCACCTTCGCGTGGGTAAGTGTTCTGGGTCTGTTGTCGTGCACGTTGCTTGGCTTAGCTTTTTCTGTTGTGCCAAGGCAGGGTAGGGGAGCATCCGCCATTGTGGCTCCCATCGTGCTGGTCTTGCAGTTCACTTCTGGTGTGTTTTTTGTTTTCACTCAGCTGCCAACGTGGATGCAAAACTTCGCTTCGTTGTTCCCTCTGAAATGGCTTACTCAGGCCATGCGATATGTCTTTTTACCAGACGGCGCTCAGGTGGTTGAAGCTTCGGGCACGTGGGATCTAGGTATGTGTGCGTTGGTGTTGGGTGGTTGGACGATTGCAGGGTTTCTCCTTGCCCTCAAGGTCTTTCGCTGGTCTCCGCGCGGACAATGAATATTTAAGCGAATCTGGATCACGGCTGCGCAAGCACCAAGAGATTTATGCGCGCGGCATCAGAAAGGATTCGCAACGATTCATCTTGCTCTTGTAGTTCGCAGGAGTTGATGATTTCTTGAAGCAGTTGCATATTGGATTCGCGGAGCATGTCGATCACATCGATTGTTTCACTTTGGCTTAGGCGTGAGTTTTCTGTGAGCAGTTGATATGCATTGCCTGAGTCCTCTTGAGTGAAGGTCCAGTGGCTCAGGGTGATCTGTTCAGGGGTGCTTACTATGGTTTGCCTCAGGTTCATGCCCGTGCTGTCTCTTCCGTCGCTCAAGACGCGCAGAAGTCCAATATTTGGAACCTCAATCGTTAACGGTGCGCTGTTAGCGATCGTTGAGGATGAATCAGCGAAACCGTAGACCGCAGCCATTTCGAGGGCGTCTCTATCCATTCCATAATTCAGGAAGCATTCGTCAGTTCCGAAAGGTTTCGAGACGGGAACATCGAACGCTGATCCCATCCAGGATCCCGTAGCTCCTTGGCTGTGGTGGTTCAGGAGATCTACTAATGGAATGAGGAGTCGTTGGACAGGAGAGTTGGAGTCAAGCGAAATCTTAAAACACCGATTAGCCCAAAGCGTGTCTTTCGCGGACATGTCAGTCTTGCGGAATGTGGGCAGCACTTGTCGGACTGCATTGATTACGGGTTGTGGAAGTCCGGTGGCGAGCCACGGGTGAGAGGTTGTGAGCCACGGCAACTTCTGGGTGTGGTTATGAAGCGCGACTTGCAAATAGAGCATCTCCATTTCAATGTCGCCGAAGTGATCTGGCGCGCTAAGAATTTCTAGACGTTCATGACTGGCATCCCAGGTAACTTCGTCCACTCGCACGAATGATTCACGCGGAATATGAAAGAGCGGGCTTCCGGTTTCAGTTTGCGAGGAAACACTCAATTGTCCTTCTCGACTGATGAGTCGGGTCCCGGGTGCAACCCAGCCACCTACCTCAGCAATAAGTTCCAATGTGCTTGCCAGGAGGTCAGCAACGAGCGCATCGTCAGAATCTATGAAACGCATCATGATGGAGAAAAGAATAAGCCAATGAGGAGGTCAGGAGCGACAGCAGTGAAATGGGGGCATTAACGCTCACCACAAAAAGTGATGCCCGTCTTTCGCATTCACGGGTGCTCGTACGCCAAATTCGGCTCGAACATCGCTAAGGAGTAATGGCGCTAACTCAAAGTGGTCGACAAGCGAGAAATCCTTCGTGCATAGGCCGCCACGTTTCAGCTCCTGACCTAATAGCAAGACGGCGTCGTCATGAACTAGCACGGCGCTGTCAGCCCGGTGCAAATGACTGGGATGACCAAAGCCTGCTTCATGTGCAACAAGCGAGGCGAGCAGTGCTGCACGGTTCACTTGATTGTTGTTCATTGCAAATTGGAAGGCGCTGAGTGCAACCTCGCCGGCGATTGTGGTGGAAATCCCAGCGATTGTGTGCGTCATGTCATGTGCAAGAAAAAAATGATTGTTCGTGGCAATTTCAGTGCCCGGCAGTTTGATTTGGAATTCTTTATAAAAACTAAGGTACGCCTGGCCAAGAGTTCCAGGACCAAATTCCGAGAAAGCTTCTAGTTTCTGTGCAAGCAGAACCTCTGGGTGATCGTGAACTGCTGGAACCTTCGCCAGAGAGGGCTCGACACGCTCGTCGAGGTTGGCCTGCAGGAAGCGGGAGTAATCGTCAGCAGCAACTTGAACACTCATGGTTACAAGGTCGCGGAACATCATTAGGTCCTGGCCATCAACCTTCAGCGCATCTGCGTAATTCTGAACCGCCGAGACTTGTTCTTGTGTCTGAGGATGGCGGCAAACTTCCAAGGTCAAGTGGATTTCATGGAAAACTTCGCGATGGTTCTTTTCTGTTAGGTAAAGGGCCAGTGCAGAGGCGCTCAGCCGATCGATGGTGTTGAGATCCAGATCTGGCCGGTCCCAAACCTCTTGGACTAAAGCAGTGAGGACCTTCATTTGTTCTGCCGTTGGACCTCCGCTGACGTCAATTCCGCCGAGCAAGCCTCCTATGAACGGCTCGACCAAGACTGCGGGCAAGGACAACGACAAGGCAACCTCCAGTAAATGCCGGGATGGCACTGACGGAGCCTAGGCCAACCTTGTCGTGAACGGGAGATCACATGAGCCCACCTGAGATTCGTTGTTAAAAGATGGCCAGAGGGTGTCCGGATGGCTAGTTATCCAGCTGTTGGGAGGACTTGTGTTCATTGGCAATAAATGAAGCGAGTTCACCGATCGTTGTCATGATCGGTGATGGAAATACGACAGTAGTGTTCTTATCGACGCCAATCTCAACGAGGCTCTGCAGATTGCGCAGTTGCAGAGCGATTGGGTGAGCCATCATGACGTCGGCTGCTTCGCCTAAGGCCGCAGCAGCAAGTGATTCACCTTCCGCGTTAATAATCTTGGCTCGTTTCTCTCGTTCTGCCTCAGCTTGACGCGCCATCGCCCGCTTCATACTTTCTGGCAGTTGGATGTCTTTAAGTTCGACGAGCGCGACCTCAACGCCCCACTCATTTGCTGTGCGTTCAAGGATGAGGCGGATGTCTAGATTGAGTTGGTCTGTTTCGGCCAGAATCTCGTCAAGGTTGTGTTGTCCGATGACCTTACGCAAGGTGGTCTGGGCGATTTGATTGATTGCGGCTGCGACACTTTCAATGGCAACGACCGACATGCGTGCATCAACCACCTTGTAATAGGCGACGGCAGATACGTCAACGCTGACGTTGTCGCGAGTGATGATTCCTTGCGACTGAATCGGCATAGTCACAACTCGTAGCGAAACAATGTGAAGGTAATCAACAATTGGGATGATGATGCGCAGTCCCGGTTGGCGAACACCGATTACGCGACCCAACCGGAAGTGAACTCCATGCTCATATTGCTGGACAATCCGAATTGACATGCCTAACAGAATTAGTGCGATTACAGCGACAACCCCGACAGCCAGCCAACCCCACACATTCATTCGTACTCCAGTCACTATCGCGCTTAGGGAAACGTAAGGCTTGGGTCGACACAGATGCTTGCCGAGTCAGTCAGAACGCGGTCAGGGAATAGTTATGACCTAGTTATGGCCTTAAGCTGACTGACGTCTTTGGAGGCTCTCGTTGTCTTTTTGTTCAGAATTCAATTGAGAGTTGTTTGTCCGATTTGTCGCGCTCGTGAGTCACAATTTTAGGTAATTGAAATCAAGGTCTAGTTGAAGAAAGCGCCCACGAGAACTCACCCATCGCAATACGATTTGTGAACTGATTGAGTTCCAGAAGTCGACGAATATGTAGCGGCTAGGAATCAAACACGAGTACCGCACGTGTGAACCTCACGTTGTGCGAGGGCAGCTACTTTCCAAGGGAGATGGTTATGGCTAAGCAGTGGAATTTCGACTTATTCATCAATGGCGAGTGGGTCACTGACGATGAGCTCGCTCCGATTGAGGTGATCAACCCAGCCACTGAAGAAGTCATTGGCCACGTGCCAGAAGCAACAGTGAGAACTGCAAAGCGAGCGATCGAGGCTGCTCGTCACGCGTTCGATCACGGACCTTGGCCATGGATGAAGCCTGCTGAGCGGGCGGGTTATCTCGTTCGGATGGCTGAAATCTTGGAATCTCGTGCTGACGAACTTCGTGAGCTAATTGTTGCTGAAACAGGCACCACAAGTTTTGCTACAGACATGATTCAAGGCTACGGATCAATCGGGATGCTGCGGTCAAATGCCATGCAAATTCAACATGAGATGCAGTGGGTGGAACCGGTTGGATACGTCCAAGGTGGATCCATGGGCGTTACAGGGCAAGCCTTATTCCGCGAACCAATTGGCGTTGTCGCAGCTATTACGCCATTCAATTTCCCGTTCATGCTCAACATGGTCAAGGTGGCTCCGGCACTTGCAGTTGGCTGCACGGTTGTATTGAAGCCGCATTCGTGGACCCCGCTTGATGCAATGTTGATTGCCCGGGCAGCGCAGGAAGCAGGAATTCCTGCCGGCGTGATCAACGTGATTACTGGCGCAGGCGAGGTTGGCGACGAGCTAACTTCGAATCCAATGATTGACATGGTGACGTTCACTGGTTCAACAGCGACAGGCCGTCGGATCATGGCGTCAAGTGCGCCAACTCTCAAGCGCGTCCAGTTGGAACTCGGCGGCAAAAGCGCACAGGTCGTTCTTGGCGATGTTCCTGAGAGCTATGCGCGCACAATTGGGTTTGGTGGAGTGCTCACTCACTGCGGACAGGGCTGTGCAATTGCAACACGATTGCTCTTGCCCGAGCACCTGATGGATGCGTACCGCAGTGGAGTTGCTGACGCGGTTGCAGCTGCGAAGATCGGGGATCCAAATGATCCATCGACAGTTCTCGGTCCGCTGATCCGCGAGCTACAGCGCTCAAGGGTTGAGGCTTTGGTTCAATCTGGCATTGAACAAGGCGCCGAATTAGTCACTGGCGGAAAGCGTCCGGCGCACATGACTAAGGGATTCTTCTATGAGCCCACCATCTTGATTGGTGATAACTCAATGCGCATTGCGCAGGAAGAGATTTTCGGGCCAGTAATGACGGTCATTCCTTACTCAGGTAACGATGATGACGCAGTGCGCATCGCAAACGATTCCATCTACGGCCTCGGTGGCGGAGTTATCGCAAACCACACGGGTCGTGCCTTCAACGTGGCTCGCCAGATCCGCACGGGCATGTTGAGTGCGCAAGGGGTCGCCTCAGATCCGCAGGCAGGAACGGGTGCGGGAGCAGGCCAAGGACCTGGTTGGGGTTCAACTCCTTCGGGCATTGGTCAGGCTGGCGCCTTCGGCGGCTTTAAGCAGAGCGGTCTTGGCCGCGAATGGGGCCATCACGGTTTAGAAGACTTCACTGAAATCAAAAACATCAGTTGGTCCTAGCCGTAAGGCGCAGTCCACACTTGATCGCAAGTGCTTTTCTTAGGAGTGATGATGCCTGCACAGTTCGACTCTGATGCTCTATGCGCGATTCAACTTGGATTACACACACGTGATATCGAGCAGTCGTTGCGTTTTTATCGTGACACTTTAGGTTTTGAGCCACATGGTGAGATCTTCGCGCCTGGGGCTCACATCTATGGTTTACGTTTCGGTAATTGCGTTATCAAGTTGCTGCAGTGGGAAGCGGTGCCTGAAGCGAGCAATCCCCAAGAGATGGCGATAGGAATGCGCTATTTCACGCTCCAAGTGACCAATGCATTGGAGTTGGCCAAAGAGTGTCAGGACGCTGGCTACGAAGTGGTGCATCCAGGTGGAGCTTTCGTTCCTGATGGGCCGGGTCCGCAATGCACCTTTGCAATGGTTCGTGATCCGGATGGCAATCTCATTGAATTCGCCCAAGGCTCGCCGTGGGCTGAACCAATCTATGAATTCCCCAAATTCTCATGAGGTAGGCAGTTCGATCATGAGAAAGCCCGGCTTCTTCGCAGTTAAAACTGCAGTGAAGCCGGGCTTTCTCACGTGTAGTGCCTTGTCTTTGGGAGGTGAGGTACTGCTACTTCGTTTCCCAAACCAACGGCAAGTGATCGATACCGCGCAGTGCTGAAGGAACCCACTCGACTGTTGTTCCAGGCTTGAGTGAGTAGAACGGAATGCGCTTGTGCCATTCCTGCAGCACGGTGCGAAGTTCCATGCGGGCAAGGTGAGAACCGAGGCAACGGTGGTTGCCGGCACCGAAGGAGAGGTGAGCCTTGTCGCCGCGAGTGAGATCCAGTTTCATTGAATCTGGAACCTCTTCGTTGACGTTTCCGTAGGAGATAACAGCCAAAACATTCTGGCCTGCCTTGATTGGGCAACCTGATAGTTCGGTGTCTACCTTTGCTGTGCGACCTAGGAACATGACAGGAGTTTCCCAGCGGAGCAGTTCTTCAATGACGTTATCGATTTGGCTTGGATCATCATGAATTAACTGCTGGGCTTCAGGGTGCGTAGCGAGGTAGTTAAAGATCGCCTGCAGCGTGATGGTGACGGTGTCCAAGCCGGCAGCCATCAGGAGCAGCAGAATCCGCAGAATTTCATTGTCAGTCAGGAGCTGACCGTCATCGAGTTTCGCAGTGGTGAAGAAGGTCATGAGGTCATCGCGAGGCTCAGCGCGACGTGCTGCAACCTCTGCGCCGAAGCGGCCATAAATCTCCATTGCAGTCTTTGCTTGAAGCTCCAAGCCTTCTGCGTATCCGCCTGCAACTAAGTCAGGGCGAATCAAGATGTTCTTCCAGTTGATGAAATGGTCGATTTCATCAAGTGGCAGGCCGAGCAACGTCAAGAACGTCGAAACAGGTAGCGGCACAGAGAGGGCCTCGCTGAAATCGATCTCTCCCTTATCAATGAACGTGTCAATGAATTCGTTGACATGCTTTGCAACTGTTGGCTGAAGGACTGCCATCTTCTTTGGAGAGAAGAGTGGGTCGAGTACTCGTCGGTAGGTGGAGTGAAGCGGCGGATCAACGTTGAGGGGAATCACTGGCTCAGCACTACCTAGAACAGGGCTGGCGTTGCTGAAAAGGTCGGTGTTGCGAAGTAGCTCTTCCATGTCTTCGCGTCGCAGTAGCGCGACGGTGTCGCGGAAGTGCTCGTGATCCACGGGGCCGTTCTCACGCAGCTTGGCAAAGTACTCACGTGGGTTGTTGGCCATTTCCCCCATGTATGAGGCATAGAGCGCATCCTGCTCGGGGGTGGTGACACTGGATCCTGAGCGGGCTCCGTATTCAGCCATCTGTTTCTCCTTGGTTAGGGGCGCCCTAGGAAATTTGGCGACCAGCGGTGCGGTAGGTCGAGGTTGCCCGACTTATCTGCAGTTGGAGTCATGGTAAGTCGTTTTTGGTGAAAAAGGGAGACAAATCACAATAAATTCTCAGAAGTGAGGACAACCTTGAAAATGCTCCAAATGGCGCATTAAGCCCAAACATAAGCAGTTCACCACGCTAAAGCCGCAAATCCTTTTACAGCGGGACAAATGGCTGTAATCCAAACGGGAAGTCTAGGAAAAGCAGTGCAGCACCAGTCAGCGATTCGACATGTTATGTCCAGAATTGTTATGTATAGCAACAACTATTTGCGATGAAAGATTCTGCTTTTACATACCTTCTGCAACTCAATGTGCTCTGATACGTGTTTTAAGTCGCGTCTCTACTAGGGGAAAGCCGGCTCTGATGCAGGAGGTTTGGATGAAAAATAACAATCGTTCGCGAAACCGCACGACGGCAATAGTCACCGGTGCAAGCGCGTCATTGCTGCTTGCTTTGGTAGCCAATGGCGCAGTAGCTGCACCTACGCCGGCGCCTTCAAAACTTGTGACAAATGCGTCTTGCCCACAGACACCTGGGGTCACCCCAACAACTGTGAACTTGGCGTGGGTAGGACCTAAAACTGGTCCAGCCGCAGCGAACTATGTCGGTTCTTCTGAAGCAGCGCAGTTACGTGTTGACCAAGAAAATGCAAAAGGTGGCGTCAACGGACGTAAATTGACGATGAAGGTTTATAACGATGAAACAAATGCCAGCACGCAGATCTCTGTGGTCCAAAAGGCGATGCAGTCCGACAATATCTTCGGACTGACTGGGCAGACGAGCACTACATCGATGTATCCAACGCTGAAAGAGAATAACATTCCCGTCACTGGTTTTTCCAACCCAGCTTTCGGTACAGATCGCAATGCCTTTGGTGACAGTGGCGCAACTTTGTCGGCCTATCCAAACTATGCAAGCACTTCGGTCTTGGAAAAGTTGAGCAAGATGGGAGTCACCAAGATCGCAAACATCAACCATGTGAGCACGGGTGCTTCGGCATCTGGCAATGCGACGTCTAACCTGATCAAGCTTGTGGGCGGATCGCTTGGCCTAACTGAGGCACTTCGCGTTGCTGATGAGCCACAAGGCACTCATGATGCGACTTCAACTGCACTTCGTATTAAGACTCAAGGAGCAGACGGCGCGATTCTTGTTGGTTACATCGATGGTGGAATTTCGATCATGCAGGCGCTCAAGCAACAAGGCGTCACACTCAAGGGTGTCAGCATGGTTGGGCTTTCTGACCCAGCTGTGTTGAAGACTTCGGGTGGATCACTTGAAGGCGTGCTCGGCACGAACTACGGCACGGTTCCCGTAGGCGTGAATAACCGTGCAGTGAAAACCTTCGCAAGCGGCATGCGAGCTGCCGGGCTTAACCCTTACGTCTCAGCCGCGCCACAAGGTTACCTCGGCGCTGACCTGCTTATTAAAGGACTTAAACTTGCGGGCAAATGCCCAACACGCGAATCCTTTATTACGAACCTTCGAAACTTTACGAGTTATGACGGTGGGGGATTGCTGCCAGAAAAGATTAGTTTCAAGGGCCCAGGTTTGGTTCCTAACGGAAATCCACCATCATGTACTTGGTACATGATTGTCAAGGGCGCTGACTTGGTGCCTGACACAAAGCCAACCTGTGGAGTAAAGATCCTTGACACGAATACCGGTCAGGTTGTTTACAGCAAGAGTTAATCCAACTGGAGTTGTGGCGGGTAACAACGGTTGCCCGCCACAACTCTTTCCTAGGTCAACCCTTGATCGATGTCGGCTGCTCAGCGATAGATCTGAGTCTTCAGTTTCGCCTCCCCGGGGAGCTAGTAACTGATAAATTTCTAAATGTGAGTGTGATCGCAAGCGATGATCGACGTCGGCCAGCAACTCTTGTGCATACATCAGATTGTCACTTAGAGAAGGCCGATGGTGGGCCAGAACAGTTGGCTTTTCAAGCTGTAATCGACATGGCCATCGATCGGCAAGCAGATGTTTTATTGATAGCCGGTGATTTATTCGACCACAACCGTGTGAACGCGGAGATCGTTGTCTGGGTCGCGAGCCAACTCAACCGATTCCCTGGGCCGGTAGTGCTGCTAGTTGGAAATCATGACAGCTTGCATGATGCTTCTGTGCATCGTCGACATGATCTTCGACAGACATGCGATCGACTCATCATGCTTGATCACCCCGATGGTAAAAGCTTGGATCTTCCGGGTTCTGATATTTCTGTTTGGGGACGCGCGATGGTCGAACATTCTCCAGAGTTTCGACCTTTGGCCAATGCGCCAATCGGACGAAGCGATCGCTGGAGTGTGATCGCAGCGCACGGGCTGGTGGAGGCTGAAGAAGGACGTTCATCGCCGATGACGACCAAAGAGATCTCCGAGTTATCAGCAGATTATGTTGCGCTTGGCCATGTTCATGTCCACACGGTTGTTCATGAGAGTCCACCGACGCGTTATTCGGGAGCCACCCATGTGCGCTGGACTGATACCAGCGGCTGCGTGGTCGTGGATTTCATGCCAGGTCAAGGGGCCAGGGTGGAATGGATCTCCGTGGATAGTTACTTATCCGTGGGATCTATTACCTAGTTTGTGGTCTTTAGATGTAGGCAGCAGTGTCCATGTAACGGCACTGCTTACAGGTGCCATGAATTGCTAGGTGGCTCAAGTCAAGATCGAAACCATGCTCAGTATCAAGTCGCATGCCAAGTTCATTGGCAAGGTTTGCACCGGTGCAGGTGACTTTGCTGCAGATATCGCAGACAAGGTGAATATGTGCGCGATCATCGACCAAGAAATATGTAGGAGCTCCGTGGCCTAGGTGTGCGTGCGCAACGAGGCCGATGTCTTCAAGCACCTCGAGGGCTCGATAGACGGTTGATAGATTTACTGCCGATGAGATCAACTGAATATTAGTCAGGATTTCTTCGGCTGTTGCATGCTCAAGATCTGCGACGGCTTTGATTACCATCTGACGCTGCGGCGTAATACGCACGCCATGTTCTCTTAAGTAGTCGTCCCAGTTCATTAAAGTCATGTCAGCCAAAGTTTCTCGTGGGTGGAGTGGGCACGTATTCCTCAGGCCAGACAGTTATATAACGGCTGGGGGAGTCGATGACCGATAACCACCGTTCAAGAATACTTGCACCTACCGTTGATTTGCACGTGAGGTGTGCTGAAAGTTGTTCGCTGTGAGGGAAGATCCATGAGGGAACACGCCGAGAATTCGGTTCTGCCGCCGATTGTTGTTACCTTGTCTTCTGACCGAGTCGTTCAACTGAACCGCTCGAGGTCGTCTGCTCGGGAAATACCATCTCCCACTCTCTGTTGCGTTGACGCGTAATCGGGCCAGCAACTGCGGCCAATCGCACACACCAACAAAGGATTTATCTTGACTTCTGCAACACCTTCTACTTCCACCATGTCCGCTGACAGTTTCGCTGCCCTCGGAGTGCCCGGAAAGCTTGTTCAATCCCTGCGTAATTCAGGTATTGATTCACCCTTCCCAATCCAAACAGCCACCCTTCCTGATTCACTTGCCGGCCGCGATGTTCTTGGCCGTGGCCGCACAGGCAGCGGTAAGACAGTCGCCTTCTCGTTGCCAACCGTTGTTCGGCTATCTGAATCCAAAGGTGTTCGTAAGCCTGGGGCGCCTCGTGCGCTGATCTTGGTGCCAACACGTGAACTTGCCGCACAGGTAAACGAAACAATCGCGCCACTGGCTAAGGCCATGAACATGACCACCCTTGTGGTGGTTGGTGGCGTAAAAATCAATCCTCAGATCAACGCATTACGCAATGGTGTCGATATTTTGGTTGCGACCCCTGGTCGCTTAGAAGACCTCATGAAGCAACGCTTTGCAAAACTTGATCAGGTTGAAGTAACCGTTCTTGATGAAGCGGACCACATGGCTGATCTTGGTTTCTTGCCAATCGTTAAGCGGCTTCTTGATGCAACGCCTAAGAATGGGCAGCGCTTGTTGTTCTCGGCAACGATTGATGCCAGCGTTGATGTATTGGTGAAGCGCTACTTGAGCTCGCCAGTGACACATTCAGTTGATAGCGCTGAATCACCTGTGCCTGCAATGACTCACCACGTCATGAACGTGACCTCAGATCACAAGCCATCAGTAGTGAAAGAACTTGTTTCAGGCGAAGGACGCACCCTTGCCTTTACTCGCACAAAGTACGGCGCCAAGAAGCTAGCCCGTCAGTTAACGGCTGCTGGTATTCCTGCAGTGGATCTGCACGGCAACCTTTCACAAAATGCGCGGGTGCGTAACCTCGCAGCTTTTTCTGACGGATCAGTGCGAGTTCTCGTCGCAACAGATATTGCGGCTCGAGGTATTCACGTTGATGGCGTCTCACTTGTTGTTCACGTTGACCCACCTGCAGAGCACAAGGCATACCTGCACCGTTCAGGCCGTACGGCTCGTGCAGGCGCAGAGGGCATCGTAATCACAGTAGGCACACCTGATCAGCGCAACGACGTTCGTTCACTCATGAAGCTCGCAGCAATTTCGCCAACTATGCACTCCGTGATTCCAGGTGACGAAGTCATCCGTAGCCTCGTGGGTCCAGCGGCGCCCTTTGTGAAGCCAACACCTGTGCAGATTGAAAGTGCTGACGCACCTCGTCGACCTATTGCTCCTCGTGGTGGTGCGCGCAAAACTCCTGCACGTCCAAAAGCGCAGCAGGGCCGTCGCAGATAAAGATTGGTGTTAGCGCACCATCAGAGTTCCGCCATCAATTGCAATCACTTGGCCCGTCATGAAGTTGGCGCCAGGGGATGAATAAAAAGCGAGCACTGGCACGAAGTCTTTAGCGATGTCACCTAGTTTGCCGCCGATTGGTACTGCGGATTTCATGATTTCGTCATGAGCCGCGAGAACTTCAGCAGGCATTTCTGAGCGAGTCTTGTCGTACATCGGAGTCCAGATCGCTGGGCAAATCATGTTCACGGTGATGTTGTACTGAGACCATTCTTTGGCGATGGTGCGGCTCCACGCGGTGACTGCGCCCTTGCTCGCTGCATACACCGACTTATTTGGAAGCCCGATGATGCCAGCGGCAGATGTGAAGTTAAGAATTTGCCCACCGTTGTCTTTCAAATGCGCAAATGCTGCTTGATTAGTGAGCATCGTTCCAAGCGCATTGATGTTCATGACCTGGTGCCAGAGTTCAACAGTGTTGTTTTCAGACAATGAAGCGGGTGCAATTCCGGCTGCGTGAATTAGGACGTCAAGCCCACCAAGATGATCGATCGCCGAAGCCATGGCTGCATCAACCGAGGATTTGTCGGCTACATCAACATGGATGAAATGGGCGCCGGACGCGGCTGCGATCGCTGATCCGGCCTCCGTGTTGAAGTCTAGGGAAACAACACGCGCTCCCAAGCCAGGGAAGGCGCGAACGAGGCCTTCGCCCATGCCGCTTGCTCCGCCAGTGATGATGATGCGACGTCCGTCGAGTTGGGTCAAAGTCATGGAATCAGCCTAGGTGTGTCTGGAGTGGCTGTTCAGGGAATTGGCAAGATCGATGGCACCGAAGCCAAAATTCTTATCATGGCTCGTGGCCACACAGGAGAGTCAAGGCCCTGGTTAGTGGACCCGCCGAGGTCGCTTACGATCAATACACATGGGCTAGTCCCAGAAGCGTAAGGAGCGACCTTGAGTCTGTTTTCCCGTGCGGCATCCTTAGCCGTTGTGCCAGTAAAAAGTGGCGCGCGGTTCGCTGGCGCTGCGACGGTCTCCGCCTTTGGTGGCGACAAGGAAGTTGCCTATGGCAAGGCGATGCTGGCCTCGGTTGAAGAACTCACGAATGCACTTGCGAAAGCCCGCGGCCCGGTCATGAAGTTCGGGCAGCTGCTTGCCCTTTTTTCGTCTACGTTGCCCCCTGAGCAAGCCGAAATGCTCTCGTCATTAACTCGCCTATATGAAAATGCGGAACCGCGTCCTTTCAAAGACGTCGAAGAGATCTTTAAGCGCCTCCCCAAAGGTACGGTAATCGACGAAGTAGCAGTTGCTGCAGCGAGCCTTGGTCAGGTGCACACTGCGACCTGGCCGGATGGCAGGCACGTTGCAATCAAGGTGCAATATCCAGATGCCCCTCGGATCGTGCGATCAGATCTTTTGCAGCTTCGCACGTTTATGCCTTTGATCCACCGGCTTATTCCCACGTTAGATGTGAAGGCTCTCCTGCAAGAGCACGCCGATCGTTTATGGGATGAACTTGATTACACCCATGAAGCAAAGTGGCAAGAAGAGTTTCGACTCGTGTGGGCGCAAGAGCACCCAGGTGTGGTCACCATTCCTGCAGTTATCTTTGCGGATTCAACACTTCTGGTTACCGAATGGTTGTCGGGTATCCCATATTCCAATTTGCAGTCTGCTTCCGTTGAGCAGCGCGATCAAGCTGCAAGGAATCTTGCTCGGTTCACTCTGTGGTCACCTAAAGTCGTTTGCGCAATTCATGCAGATCCGCACCCGGGTAATTTCCGGCTGATGGATGATGGCTCTATTGGTGTGCTCGACTTTGGCTCAGTGGGTCATCCCGCTGGCGACTTCACTCATCTTTTTGTTCGCACATTTCAGCTTGCCGCAGCCGATGATCTAGAAGGTGTTCGAGAGTTATGGCTGAACGCCGGAATGATTATGAATTCCACAAGTGCAGAAGAACTCGCGCGCATTATTTCCTTAGATGTCACTCCTTATGTGCAACCCGAATTCCGGTTTTCGTCGGACTGGATCACCGATCGCGCCGGTGATTGGAATGACCCAGGCGGATCGCTGCAAGATGCAGGAAAACTCTCATTCCCACCTAGTTTGCTCCTTGAGCATCGGGCAATAACGGGCATGCTGGCGCTGATCACGAGTATTGATGCGACCGTTGATTTTCAGACGGTGATTGATGAAGCTGTCGCTGATGAGTCGAATTTCTGAGATTTCTTAGGGAATATCGACAATTTATGTCCGAAATACCCCATTTGTCATACCCCTGTAACAATTGAAGCGATTTCATTTCTTAGGCTCATCCCCAACATGCACCGCGATGGATGCCGTGCTCTTTGTCGAGAGGGATCGAACATGAGTGGAAACGCTGTACGCCTACAAGCAATCAAAGACGTAGAGGCCTACGTTCCACCGGCGGTGAGCTATGACCCATCTGAAGCTCCCGGCGAAATCTACGGTCGGAATGTCTTCAACAACGCAGTGATGCAGCGTCGCTTGCCTAAGAATGTGTACAAGTCAGTTTCTGACACCATCGAAAATGGCACGAAGCTTGATCCCACAGTGGCTGACGCTGTTGCGGCAGCAATGCGCGACTGGGCCCTTGAAAAAGGTGCGACTCACTACGCACACGTGTTTTATCCATTGACTGGTTTCACCGCAGAAAAGCATGACAGTTTCTTTGAACCTGTTGGCGATGGAACGACCCTGGCAGAATTTGCTGGCAAGACTTTGATCCAAGGCGAGCCAGACGCATCAAGTTTCCCAAATGGTGGGCTGCGCGCAACATTCGAAGCCCGTGGGTATACCGGCTGGGATGTTACGAGCCCGGCATACATTCTTGAAAGTCCAAACGGAAACACCCTGTGCATCCCGACGGTGTTCTTGTCGATGACCGGCGATGCCCTCGACCTCAAGACTCCGCTCTTGCGTGCCCAGCAGGCAATGTCAGAACAGGCCGAGCGAGTGCTTCGCCTCTTCGGCAATGATCCTGATCACGTGGTGTCCTACTGCGGGCCAGAGCAGGAGTACTTCCTGATTGATCGCCACTTCTTCCTAGCCCGTCCGGACTTGCTTAATGCCGGGCGCAGCTTGTTTGGTCACAAGCCACCTAAGGGTCAAGAATTTGATGACCATTACTTCGGCGCAATTCCAGAGCGCGTACTTGGCATGATGATGGACGCAGAGCGTGAGCTCTTTAAGCTTGGGATTCCGGCCAAGACTCGTCACAACGAAGTAGCACCTGGCCAGTTCGAGATTGCACCAGTATTCGAGCGCGCGAACATCGCCTCAGATCATCAGCAACTTCTGATGACCACGCTCGAGAGCGTTGCTAAGCGTCATGGAATGGCTTGCCTGTTCCACGAGAAGCCATTTGCTGGGATCAACGGTTCTGGCAAGCATGTGAACTTCTCTATGGGCAACGGCCGTCAAGGTAACTTGTTGAATCCTGGCGATACGCCACACGACAACGCTCAGTTCCTAGTGTTCTGTGCAGCAGTGATTCGCGCTGTGCATAAGTACGGCGGTCTGCTTCGCGTCTCTGTAGCTTCAGCCAGCAACGATCACCGTCTTGGCGCTAACGAAGCACCGCCGGCAATCATCTCGATCTTCTTGGGTGACCAACTTGCAGATGTCTTCCAGCAGATCGCTGAGGGTGGCGCAACAAGTTCAAAGCGCAAGGGAACTTTGCGTGTTGGTGTCGACACCATGCCTGATCTACCTGCAGATCCAGGTGATCGCAACCGCACAAGTCCATTCGCATTCACCGGAAACCGTTTTGAATTCCGCGCACCAGGTTCAATGCAGTCAGTGGCCGGTCCGATGACCACCATCAACGCCATGTTGGCCGAGGCTTTGGACTTCATTGCGAATGATCTCGAGGCATCAATAGCCAAGGGCATTGATTTCAACGACGCCGTGCAAGCAGTTCTTGCGACGATCATGAATCAGCATGGTGCAGTTGTATTCAACGGCAATGGTTACTCAGATGAGTGGCAGGTTGAAGCAGCGAATCGTGGACTGCTGAATCTGCGCACAACCATCGATGCGCTTCCACAGTTGATTACTCCTGAGGCAATTGAATTGTTTGAGAAGTACGGAGTATTCAGTTCGCGAGAAATGCATAGCCGTTACGAAGTAGCTCTTGAACAGTACGTCAACACCATTGCAGTGGAAGCGAAGATCACGCTGGAAATGGGTACCACCATGGTGCTGCCAGCCGCGATTCGTTATCAGACTGAATTGGCCGGAAACGTTGTGGCGCTTAAGGCAGCAGGAATTGACACAGACATCACAACCTTGAAATCAATTTCCAAGACTGTCAGTGAGCTGACTGCTGCCATTGCCAGCCTGGGTGCAGCACTCAATGCCGATATGGGTCACGACTTGATGGAGGAAGCGCGTTATGCGCAGAGTGTGCTGCTTCCTGCAATGACCCAAACTCGTACTGCTGCAGACACGCTCGAAGGTGTCATCGCAGACGATCTGTGGCCACTTCCTACCTACCAGGAAATGTTGCATATTCTCTAAGCTCAACAGGGCTACTGCGTGGGTCTTCGTTCATCACTTTGGTGGTGGGGAAGGCCCACAAGTCTTTTGTCGGGATGTTCAAGCTTCTAGCAAGTCGGCAAGTGCTTTCGCGAGGCGACTGGGGGCGCCACTAATGGGATCAGGGTCAACGGCAAAAAACAATGATGGTTCTACCATCTCAAGCTCGAGCACAACCGGATTGCCGTTGTCGTCGTTGACTAGGTCTACGCGGGCGTAGAGCCAGCCTGGCGGAGCCAAACTCAGTGCCTGTCGAGCAACCTGGCGCTGCATTAGCGTGGCTTCTCGCACAGTGATCTCTTCTTTGATGAAAAGACCGCCATGGAATTCCTGTGCAGCGTTATCAAGTTCAAGGAGAGGTCCCTTGCGTATCGCATGGGAGAACTCTCCTGCAATAAAGATCAATGCAGTTTCGGCAAATGAGTCAACAGAAGTCAGATACGGCTGAATCATGACGCTTCGGCCGCTTGCATGAATGTCCTGGATTGCTATGTGCGCCTCGACAGTTTTATTGGCACTTAGGCGGTAGGTGTCTCGTGAACCCGCGGAGATTGCTGGTTTCACAACGAATTGAACGTTGGGAAGTTCAACTTCTTCTCCTGGTTCCCAGAATGTTGAAGGAACGACGGGAACCCCAGCGGCAGCCAATTCAACGAGGTAATGCTTGTCAGAACTCCAATTCACAACGCTCATTGGATTGACGAGTCGCGTTTTTGCGGTGACGTCCCGCGTCCAGTCGAGGAATTTTTCTCGCTGTGGACTGTAATCCCAGGTCGAACGAATGAGAACAAGATCAAAGGCTTCCCACCGAACGTCGGGGTCATCCCAGACCACGATGCGGGGGGACAGACCATGTGCCCAAAGGGCAGGTAAAAGTAGCTGGTCGTCTGGGTCCAAATCAAAGAATGCGGCGCATGTGACGATGGCTATCTGGGGTTCGCTCCCAGAAGCGCATGACATTGACACCGCGCAAGGTTAGCGGTTTAGCCAAAGAGCTTGGCGAAGAAACCGGCTGGCTTCTTCGCGGCTGCCTTCTCGGCCGCTGTGCACTTGCATTTTTGATCCTTGGGAACTCCACGCATGACCTGATCCACGTGCTGGCCGCAACCAGCCCAGGTGGTTTTGCCACAGTTCTTGCATGTTGCCTGACGACACATAACTTCCTCGTTTCAAAAAATTCAGCGGCGAAAAAATAATATACCCCTTGGGGGTATGGTGTATCCTTACACTAAAACTCCAACTAACAAAATTGGCGGGAATAATGGCAACTCCAGACCTGCAAGCCTGGGATAACCGATTTGCTCAAGATGCATATATTTTTGGTACTTCCCCAAATGCATTTCTCGTGCGTTCGGTCGGCCAGCTTCCCAAAGGTGGCCGAGTGCTTGCCGTTGCCGATGGCGAAGGGCGCAATGGGGTGTGGCTGGCGCAACAGGGATTTGCTGTGCATGCGATAGACGGCTCAAAAGTTGCGGTGGCAAAATCGATGGCGCTAGCTAAAGAGCGAGGCGTAACGATCGTGCATTCAATCGGGGAGCTCACTCCAGGGTCAATTTTTCATGAGTGCGTTGACACCGATAACTGGGTTTGGCCGACGCAAGCTTTTGATGCAGTGGTTGGAATATTTATTCAATTCACGAAGCCTGCTGCACGCGAATCCATGTTCGGCAAGATGATCCAAGCATTGAAGACTGGTGGGGTGTTACTGCTCGAGGGTTACCACCTACGTCAACCAGAATATGGAACAGGTGGCCCGGCAGCGCTTGATCAGTTATACGACGTGGATCTTCTTGCTACTGCTTTCGAGTCGCTTGAAAGACTTGAATTACGCGAGTATGACCAAGAAGTGGATGAGGGCGACGGACATCGAGGTTTGTCTGCGCTGGTTGATTTCATTGGTCGAGCAAGAATTTCGTAAAGTCTCGAGCACGATTTTTTTACAGTGCCGCCAAAGCAGCATTAAGTTTTTCGGCGACCTGTTCAGCGATTGTGCGCATCTCAGGGCTCGCAGCAAGATCGGTCATCATCTGGGGATTGATGAAATCAACGATTGTTCCTTCGGTGGCCGTCCGAATTACCACGTTGCATGGAAGCAAGAGACCAATCTCAGGTTCAGCAGCGAGTGCTTGTGACGCAAAAGTCGGGTTGCAGGCACCAAGAATCAGGTATTGATCAATTTCGACGCCAATTTTATTGCGCAGAGTCTCTTGCATATTGATTTCGGTGATCACCCCAAAACCTTGCTCGGTTAAGGCTTGTCGAACGTCTTGATGAACTTGATCAAAGGGTCGCTGCAGCGTGCGGCTCATTGCGTAGCTCATGGTTCCTCTTTTCCTGAAGTGATTCCAGCATAGGCGGATGTGTGAGGCGGGACGGTGCTGAATCTGTTCAACGCGCATTCATATACCCACTGGGGGTATACTCTAGTTACATGCAAGACGAGGGGAGAAATCATGAAGCGCACAGCACTACTTGGTCTAGGAATGGTTGCAGTACTGAGTTTTGGTCCACTTGTGTCAGCTCAAGCTGCTACTGCTGGTCCCACGTTAAAAGCTCAGTTGGTGTATCTCGTTCAAGAAGAGAAACTGGCTCGTGACGTGTATACAACTCTTTACGCAGCAACGGGACTTCGCCAGTTTAATAACATCAGCAAGTCTGAGCAGACGCATATGACACTGATGCAGGATCTCCTGAAGACCTACGGCATTGCAGATCCAACGATTGGTTTGCCAGTGGGTTCCTTCAAAGATGCATCCTTGACTGCGCTCTATAAGCAGCTTGTCACTTCTGGAAAGACTTCGACCACGGCAGCCCTTGCAGCGGGCGTGGCAATTGAGAAGAAAGACATCACAGATATCAACACAATATTGAAGGTGAACCAGGCGGCCGATGTCACATATGTTTTAGATCGCCTCCTGAGTGGCTCAAAAAACCACCTTGCAGCCTTTACCCGCTAACAATCTCGGAAGGGAGTGAGCGAGCATGATGAAAAATGAAAGTGCCTTCGACAGAAGTATTCGATTTGTTGCTGGTGTCGTCGCGTTCGTGCTCGCTCTCTTCATCGGGGTGTGGTCTGGCGTAGGCATCGTTTTGATGGTTATAGCCGTGATCTTGCTGCTTACAGCAGCGGTGGGATTCTGCCCGCTTTATAAAATCCTTGGGATTCGCTCCAATCGGGTTTAGTCCCAAAACTAACTAAGGAATAGTCATGTCAACCATCGCAATGACGGCTGAAGTTTTTGAAGCGTCAGTGGTCAAAGAAGGAATCATCTTCGTTGATTTTTGGGCAGCGTGGTGCGGACCATGTCGAAGTTTCGCGCCCATCTTCGAACAGGCATCACTGACACATCCAGATATTACTTTTGCCAAAATAGATACCGAAGCCGAGCAAGCACTGGCCGCGGCTGCGCAGATTACCTCGATACCGACACTCATGGCCTTTCGCGACGGTGTCCTGGTTTATCGTGAAGCGGGAGCCTTGCCGGCTTCAGCACTCGAGCAACTCGTCACGTCGATTCGGGAATTAAATATGGACGATGTGCGAAACCAGATCTCGGAAGGAACCGTAAGTGAGTAAAGCAGTGAAGGTTTCTCGAAAAGGTCGTCTTGGTGGATTTATCGCGATGTTGTTAGCGGGGATCTTTCTGGTATCTGCATGTACTTCTTCTTCAACTGCCGTTCAGACTGTTGACCCGGCCGCATTCTTAACCGCTGCATCACAGGCTGGAGTAGTGCTTGTAGATGTGCGTACGCCAAGTGAATATATAAGTGGGCATCTTCAAGGTGCGGTAAACCTCGATGTTGAAGATCCTAACTTTGCGCAGAGTATCGCGGCATTGGATAAGACCACTCATTACGCCGTCTACTGCCGTAGCGGTCGCCGGTCTGCCTTGGCAGCTGACGAAATGGCAGGTGCTGGTTTCACAAACATTACAAACTCGCAGTTAGGAATAGCTGATCTTCAAATGGCCGGAGCAACAATCGTTGCTGGCTAGTTCGTGCACTCACCAATTTTTTGAGAGATGAATCGCGCCAAAGGTTTGCTCTATTGCGGAAGTTGAAACTGCTCGCGAACGTCTTTGGGTACGAGGTCGAGGTAGGCCTCAGGATTTTCGGAAATCACCTTGCGAACGTATGTGCAGTAAGGGATCACTGCAAGGCCTTGTGAACGCGCATCGTTAAGCGAGGTTTCCACGAGCAACTTTGCGTAGCCCTTACCGCCGTAAGCGGGTTCGATCTCAGCATGAGTAAATGACATGCGATCACCCAATTGGGTGTAGTCGTTCACCCCGATGAGTTCGTCGCCAATACGAATTTCAAAACGGTGAAGTTCGATATTTTGAGTAATGATCGGCTGCATCTGAACCCCCGCTGGTGTGTTACGCAATTTGGAATGATTTCTTGGATAGTCCCCACATATAACCCTGAATCGTGAGTTTGGGCAAGGCATGTTCAGTGGCAGCGCCCAGCACGACAAACAAGGGAGTGAAGTGCTCTGGGCTTGGATGCGCGTAGGGCATTCCTGGAGCATTTTTGAAATCTGACAAAGTATCCAGATCAAGATTCTTCGTGGCCTCCCAGGCCCAACCGTCAAAATCGGACGACCATGCAGGAACCTTTCCAAGGTGCATCATGTCTGAAGTGATGTAAGGCAATCCATGTGTCCAAAAGCCGGAACCGATGATGAGCACGCCCTGTTCGCGTAATGGTCGTAATCGGGCTCCAAGCTCGATCAAACGATCAGGTCGACTCGTCGGCAAACTGAGTTGAATAACAGGAACATCACCAAGGGGATACATGGCTTTCAGCGGTACCCAAGCGCCATGATCGAGTCCACGGTTCTTATGTTCATGCAAGGGTTGGTTGTCCGGCATGAGAGCGCCAAGTTGCCTTGCGAGAATAGATGCGTCAGGTGTCGCATATTTCATGTTGTAGTAACGAGGATCAAACCCACCAAAGTCATACACCAGTGGAGTTGAAGCAGCGGGCGAAGTGATGGCCAGCGGAGCGGCTTCCCAGTGGGCGCTGATCATGACAATCGCCGTGGGCTTAGGTAGCGCAGTTGACCAATCCAGCAAGGACGTCATCCAAGGTCCATCGTCGAAAAGCGGAGGTGCGCCATGGCTGAGAAAGAGTGCAGGCATCGCCCCGTCTGTCGGCTTCCAGACTCGCTGAGCCTGTGAGCGCTTGAGCGCCTCAGGCAAAAAAGCATCAAATGCTGCACCGGCCTTAGTGGAACTCATAACTTTCCGCTTTCTCATAAAGTTGAACGTTCAACTAATTATGGCATCCGGTGGCAGGCGAGTCAACCTGGGTTCTGCTTACCGAGCGATTCTTCTTTAAATTTAGCGAGACAGGACAAAATCCCGCCTGGCTTCATTATTTCTATTGAAATCATTTCTGACGGAGCAGACTTCAAATGAGCCCAATCACACGGACAAATGAATAGGGCAACAGGCAGAAAACAGGGCAAAAAAAAGCCTAGATTCCCAACAGAGCTTTGTGGGTGCGATTAATAGTTGGGACCCTCGTTACTCTTTCGTCGGACGATTTTGTTACGTGTGTCGATTAAGATTTTGTACCGCCGCTGAAATGGGTTCCCCAAGATTCTTCTTGAATTGCATGAATCTTTGTCGCCCTAACTCCGCCCAAGAATTGCAGCACCTGTTCGTTATGGATGCCTTTCTGCTCAATACTTGTGGCATGAAAACTTGCAGCCAAAAAAGTGGTTCTTGCTCTGTGCCAACTGGGTTCTAGCGCTGGCTTCGCCTCTTCAGTGCTCCGCCTATTCGCATGACAATGCCAACCAAAATCACTCCATAGACCAGTAGAGAAAATACCCACTTAATAGTTGACGATGTTGAGGCAAATAGACCGATCGACGAAGAAATCGTGCCGTCTGCAAGGTACTGGTTTGACAGACTGGCCAAGGCAAAGTTCTCCAACCAATCAAAGACGACTGCACCAAATGGGAGCAGATTCAAAACTCCAACCTTTTGCGAATACGGCTTAAACAAGAACGACACCCAGACCACATACATAACTCCGTAGATCAAACCAAAAAGAGAGTCCCAAACCTGATTGAAGTTAATGTAGGCATTAATCATCTGATCAGAACGCTCTGCAAGGAAGGCAAGAATCTCTGCCTGACCAAAGCCCAACGAAGTTCCTAGTGACCTAACACTGCTGTTGGCAACTTCAAAAGCCGTGCCCTGTTCCATCAGAAAAAAGACAAGGTAGCCGGCAAAGACGGAGGTGGCCAGCAACGCGGTGACCAGGTTTGACTTCGCGTAGAAAAACCGTGACGCGTGACTTAGGGGTCCGAATTTTCCCGACGGATTCTTGCTCTCGGTGCCTTTGCTAGACGTCATTGACCATCTACCTCTCTGATGCTTGCATCATGCCGTAATTCCCTTATTGCTTTAACGCCGACCTATTGGGCGACTCTTCTTTTCTTCTGTGTAAGTCGACCAAGCAACCATTCTGCTGGGCCTTGTGAAAACCTAGATAGCAGTAACTTTGAAGCCATGAGAAGTAGTAACCAAACCAGAATTGCGATTATAAATGACTTCCAGAATTCTATTCTCTGGAATAAACCAAGGCCCCAAGGTCCATAAATAAGCGACAAAATGAGTGATTGCGAAATGTAATTCGTGAGAGACATCCGCCCCGGGAAACTTAATTGCATCAACCAGTGGCCTGATTTTTCTAGTTGTTTAAGAATCAACCCTATGTATCCCATGCTTAAAAGTGGGGCAAAGATCAATGAAATCACTAACATCCAAAAGTACAGAGATTCGGATCGATTGCTGGAGTTCTCATTGACCGTAAAGATGATTCCAGCCAGAACCTGAATGGGTAATCCCAGCACTAGGCCGTACTTAATCATCACATCCAGTTTGAGAACTGTGCTCCCAGATGACAATGCGGACTTCCTTGCGGCGAGCAAACCAAGCAGGAAAGCAACAAATACTGGTGCGCCTTGAATCAGGAATTCGAGTGCAATTGTCTGTGTCCAAATATCTATACGTGCGGGTATGGAATCTAGATAATCTCCTGAACGCATGACTTGAGTGAAGGCATCTGCAATTGCATTGATCTTCTTTGGATCTGGATATAGCTGTGCAAGAAGTGCTAAGAGAATCATGAAGAATGAAAAAGTAGCGTAAATGGTAATTGCCCAAATCTTGATGAACCTGTTACTGCGATTGAAAAATAAAGTGAGGATTAGCCCCAAGGATCCATACAAAAAGAGTATGTCCCCATGCCATAAAAGGGAGAAGTGGAGTGCTCCAAAAATTAAAAGTACAACTGCACGTCGAATCCATCGCGGCGTGTTCTTTCCATTGTGACCGATAATGTACTGCGAGCTATAGCCAAAGAGAAAGGAAAATATAAGGAAGAACTTGCCTTCAAAGAGTGTGAAAACCAAGAATCCCGCAAAGGAATTCCCCGGTCCAGACATTGCTTCTTTGCTAATGCCCTCGCTGGGATCATTAGAAAAGAAGGCAAGATTGACCATGATTATTCCGAGAAGTGCAAAACCTCGTAGAACATCTGGGGCGGAATCTCTAACTTTTAATATCTGCGACCCCATTATTTCACTGTAGACCTGCTATCCGTGTTGAAGTTCGAGCCATGTTCCGGCTTACTAGGTAATTACTTTCGAGGGGATTGCAGATATGGTCAGCGCCATCACCTGGTCACCCAAGAAAAGGTAGAGATGAGTACTCCTTCACAGACCCAAGTTGTGCGCCTCCTAGGGGGATCCGTTCTCGTTGGTGTACTCGCAGGCGTTGCCGCTTCGCTCATGTTGTGGATCGTTGAGAAGGGGACTGAACTTGTCTACAGCGATTTGCCGTCAGCGTTAGGAATAACTGACCTGCCGTGGTGGTGGGCGGCAGGTTTGCTCCTCATCGGCGCTGGAGCCGTCGCCCTGGCAAAAAAGCTACCCGGCAAAACTGGGCCAGGTCCACTTACTGGATTCCATTTCGATCTTCCGCTTGTGATGGTGCCCAGCGTTCTCGCAGCAGCATTAGCCACCTTGATCTTTGGAATTGTGCTTGGGCCAGAGGCCCCACTTATCGTGTTGGGTAGCGCCATCGGTGCAATTGTGACTCGTAACGCTGATCCACAAACGCGCAAGGCGATGATGTTGCTTGGTGGAGTTGCGGCAATCGGCGCGGTCTTTGGAAACCCGTTCGTCACGGCATTCATGATCTTGGAGTTCGCCGCAATCGGGATGGTCCCGGCTATGTTGATTACGCCAGTGTTGCTTGCGCTCGCGAGTTCATATGTTGTGCAAATTGGTATTTGGGGCATTCCAGGATTCGGTGTGCATTCGCTCTCAGTACCCGGCTTACCCAGCTACAGCAGTATCGCTGCCGGAGATCTCGTAACAGCACTAGTGGTGTCTGTCCTAGCAGGAGCAGTTGCGATCCTGGCTCGAAAGGGCGGAATTGCCTTTGAGCGGTTTGCATCCACTCGAGTCACACGTGGACTTTTCATTGGCGCAATTGTGACTGCCGCTGTTGTCGGTATCTCATCGACGATCTTTGATGTGGCTCCCCAACTTATTCTCTTTAGCGGTAGCGCCGGTATGTCTTCACTCATTGAGCAGACATCTATTGTTTCGATACTTGTGATTTTGTTAGGTAAGGCACTGGCTTACGCGATGGCGCTGGGCGGCGGCTTTCGAGGTGGACCGATTTTTCCTGCAACATTTCTCGGTGTCGCGGTGGCGGTATTGACTGTCGCAATTTTCCCGAGTGATTCAGTAAGCGCCTTGGCTGCTGCTGCAATCGCCGCGTCA
>JBIIAA010000079.1:0-9629 GCA_044240165.1 Candidatus Nanopelagicales bacterium | reverse complement strand
AAATATCAACAGCACCTTCAGCAACGAGCATGTGTGACCAGAAGTCACCGTATGCGCGCTGGCGCCACGTTGAAGAGTTGAGCCCGGTCAGTGCGTCGTTGTCGGGCCAGCCGATCGCATCAGAATAAGAGAACGAAGCGTTACTCAATTCATGGATACCACTCACCGCAATGCGCTTAGGCTCAGTGCCAAGTGCCTGTGACCAGGCGCCGAAATTTTTAGCAGCCCACCAGCGCCGGTTCAGAGCTGGCGCAGAAACGACGCCAAGTATGGGAATGCCATCAATAGTTAGTGCGATCAAGGTCGCCCAAACGGGAACGCCGCGAACGTAATTCTTTGTTCCATCGATGGGATCAAGAATCCAGCGGCGGTTACCAGTGGTGGCGGTCGCGCCGAATTCTTCACCAAGGATGTCATCGAGTGGGCGCTCTTGAGACAGCATTTCCCGCAGAAGTTTTTCCGCTGCCTGATCTGCTTCCGTAACAGGCGTGAGATCTGGTTTGGTTTCGACGCGTAGCGAACTGGACTGAAAAGACTTCATGGTGATCGCGTCAGCGCGATCAGCCATAGCCAAGGCCAGTTCGAGGTCAGCGCTTAAGGATTCGGACACGGAACAGAATCTAGTCCTTGGGTCGGTAGCCTGCGTAGGCTAGGCAACTATGTCGCAACTTGTCACCATCGGTGGAATACCGGCGCACCCACTCATCGTGCATGCGGTGGTTGTTTTGGTGCCGCTCACTGCGCTTGGCGCGATCGTGATGGCCATCGTTCCCAAGTTCTCCCGTCGCTTTGGTCCTCTCGTGGCTTTGGGCGCTCTTGTGAGTATCGGCAGTGCTGTTCTTGCGAAAGAGGCAGGCGAACAGCTAGCTCGCGTGAAGCCCGTCAGCGCCGACCATTTGCAGTGGGGTTCACAAGTGCCACTCTGGGTGGGGCTATTCGGCGTGGCTGTAATCGGTTTTTGGTTCGTAGACCGCGGTATTCCTTCAAATCGTGCTCGCCCGCTCTGGCTACGCATCGCAGCGATTGGCGTCGTAGCGCTTTCGCTCGTTGCGACGTTGTATGTCCTCGCGGCCGGACATAGCGGCGCCGAAGCAGTGTGGGCATCGCTGATTCGCTAATTGCGTGCCTGTTACTGCCGGTAGTTAGGCAGTAGTCATGAGGCAGTAGTCATCAAGCAGTAGTCATTGGGCTGGTAGCGGTTCTGCAGGTGGCGGTTCTTGGGCTGGGAAGCCATCTTCTGCCCTGACCTGTGTTGGTTGTGCAAGTAGGCGTCGCAATGACAACAACCGATCGCGCACTTGTTCAGGTTGCGTCTGAATCCATTCATTGAGTCCACATTCAGGTTCGTTGTGCGAGCACGAACGTGGGCAGTGTTCAATTCCTGGCTCTAGCTCTGGGAACGCGTGAATCATTTGGTCAGCGCGAACATGTGCGAGGCCAAACGAACGAATGCCAGGCGTATCGATGATCCAGCCACCAGTGGGAAGCGCGAGCGCCACTGCGCTCGTGGAGGTGTGGCGGCCCTTGCCTGTCACGACATTGACATGGCCAGTGCTGCGAATAGAACCGGGCACGATGGCGTTTACCAGGGTTGATTTGCCAACACCTGAGTGTCCAAGCACCACGGTGATCTGATTCTGTAATGCTTCGAGCAGATCAGCGGGCGGTACTCGGTTGTTAATCGTGAAAACTGGCAGATCTAGCGGTCCGTACATCGCAAGCAACGCATCGGCGCTTGCGAGGTCAGTTTTAGTGATGATGAGCATGGGTTGAATGCCTTCATCAAAGGCAGCGACCAAGGCGCGATCGATCAGCCCAAAGGATGGTTCTGGATCAGCTGTGGCTGTGACGATTGCTAGTTGATTCGCGTTCGACACAACGATTCGCTCGACTGGGTCAACATCGTCTGCAGTTCGCCGAAGTGTCGAAGTGCGTTCTTGCCGTCGAACGATTCGCGCAAGATCGTCGGTGCCAGAAGTGTCAGAGCCAATGAGATCAACAAGATCTCCAACGACAATGCCTTTTCTTCCTAGTTCTCGAGCTTTGATCGAGTAGATCTGCTTGCCCATTGCAACTTCATCGGTATCCGAATTCAAGGCGACAGTGAATCGCCCTCGATCAACAGCAATGACCATCCCGGTTTCGGCATTGGTATGGGCAGGGCGTTCTTTTGTGCGAGGGCGTGATTTCGTTTTACCCGGGCGAATGCGAACATCGTCCTCATCCCAACGCTCATGTGTTTTCTTGCTCGTCACGGAGTGGGCGATCCAGAAACTAAAGATTCCCACCGTGCAGCGAAACCAGGAAGAGTTTTTGCAGTCGTATCGATGTTCTCAACTTCAATACCGGAGACTCGCAAACCAATCACTGCTCCAGCGGTGGCCATGCGATGATCGTTGTACGTTTTGAAATGTCCTGCATGTAGAACACCAGGACGAATGTGAATGCCATCTTCGGTTTCAGTTGCATCGCCACCAAGGTTCTTAATCTCGTGAACAAGTGCTGCGAGTCGATCGGTCTCATGGCCGCGTAGGTGGGCAATTCCGCGAAAGCGAGTTTCGGTTGTGGCGAGGGCAGCTATTGCAGCAAGCGTAGGAGTGAGTTCGCCTACGTCACGTAAGTCTGCATCTATGCCACGGATGTCCCCTTGCATCGCAACGCTGAGTCCCTGGTTGCTGTGGGAGATCGTTGCTCCCATTGCTGCGAGTAGATCCCGCAAGGCATCACCTGCTTGAGTGGTGTGTGCTGGCCAATCAGGCACTGTTACCTCGCCACCGGTGACGATTGCCGCAGCCAGAAATGGTGCAGCGTTCGAGAGGTCAGGTTCGATCACTCGGTCAATCGACGCAATTCGCTGATGGGCGATGCGCCACGTTGATGCATCTGGCGTGTCAACGTGAACCCCATGTTCAGCAAGCATTTCGATCGTCATGTTGATGTGTGGCTGACTTGGTACAGGGGGTCCTTCATGGCGAATCGTTAAGCCTTGATCAAAGCGTGCAGCAGTTAAGAGAAGTGCGGAAACAAATTGACTCGAAGCTGAAGCATCAATGACAACTTCACCGCCGGTGACTGAGCCAGTGCCGCGCACGGTGAATGGGAGTGTGTCTTCACCCATGATCGAGACACCAAGTGAACGCAGAGCGTTAAGAGTCGTTGCCATCGGGCGCACTCGTGCGCCTTCATCGCCATCGAATGCAACCTCCCCAGTGGCCAATGCGGCAACAGGTGGCACAAAACGCATCACTGTTCCAGCTAAGCCGACATGAATAGCAGCAGGACCGGTGAAGGGTGCGGGGCGAACCTGAATTTCTACATTGCCTACAGAGGTTGGTTCGCCGACTGAAATCTGGGTTCCAAGCGACTGCAGGGCGGCGACCATGAGGCGGGTGTCGCGAGCATCGAGCGCCTGGTGAATCGTGCTGGAGTCATCGCTGAGCGCGGCCAAGATCAATGCTCGGTTCGTAGCTGATTTGGAGCCGGGAATTCTGACGGTGGCGCGTATTGGCACTAAGGCGCGCGGGGCAGCCCAACTCGGTTGCATTGAAGGTGACATCAAGGCAAGGGTAGTACTCATGTGTGGGCGATATGTGGCAGCGCAGGATCCAGCGGCGCTGGTGGCCGAATTTGAGGTGGCGGCGCCGCCGGAGCGCTATCTCGCACCGAATTACAACATTGCTCCAAGTAGCTCGGTGTACATCGTGGTGGATAAGCGTCTGGGAGATGAGCCACCTGAGCGCAGCCTTGAAGTTGCCACTTGGGGATTGGTTCCGTCGTGGGCAAAGGATCCTGCAATCGGGGCAAAAATGACGAACGCCCGCTCTGAGACAGTGGCGAGCAAGCCCTCGTTTCGTAAGGCATTTGCCTCGCAACGCTGTCTGGTTCCTGCTGATGGCTATTACGAGTGGTACACCTCAACTGAGGTGACGAGTTCAGGACGTCCGGCCAAATTACCGTTCTTCATCCATGCGGCAAATGGGGCGACGTTGGCCATGGCTGGTCTTTATGAATGGTGGCGGTCACCGGATAATTCCTGGCTGTTGACCTGTTGTGTCCTCACCACACAGGCAACGCAAGGACTTATTCAGATCCACGATCGAATGCCCGTGATGGTTCCCCAATCACGGTGGAACTGGTGGCTGGACTCGACTTCCATTGTTGATGTTGAGTCGCTCCTTGACCCGGCTTTGGTGCCGTTAGTTGCCTATCCAGTCAGTACGGCAGTCAATAACGCCCGCAATCGCGGTCCTGAACTCATGCAGCCCCTCGAGGCTAGATAAGTCGGGTAGGGAATATTGGAGCCGCAGTAAGTGTTCCCAGCAGTGTGATCGCGACCATGAGTTTCATCGGGCTAGATCCTGGTGCCGTAGGCTCAGTGGTGATGTCCACGGAAACCAAGGAAGACGCAGCAGCGCGCTTTGAGCGTGATGTATCGCCGTTTCTGCATTCACTGTACGGCGGAGCCTTGCGAATGACGCGAAATCCAGTCGACGCTGAAGATCTTGTTCAAGAAGCCATGCTGAAGGCCTTTGCCGCATTTGGTTCCTTTACTGAGGGCACGAATCTGAAGGCGTGGCTTTTTCGGATTCTGACGAACACGTACATCAACCAATATCGCAAGAAGCAACGCGCACCGTTGCAGACCAGCGCAGACGAACTCACTGACGGTCAACTCAATGAAGTTGGCGAGAACATGGGCATGCGGTCAGCCGAAGCTGAGGCAATGGCCAAGCTCGCCGATGGCGAAATTATCGATGCATTGGCAGCATTACCTGAAGATTTTCGGATGGCTGTGTATCTGGTCGATATCGAAGGCTTTTCTTATAAAGAAGCGGCAGAAATTATGGAGACGCCGGTTGGAACGGTGATGTCCCGATTGAGTCGTGGCCGCAAGCAATTACGCGAGTCGCTGCGGGAATATGCGGCTGAGCGCGGCTTCATACCTTTGGCGGTGACGTCATGAGTTGTGGAAATCCGCACGAGGTTGCTTGCGTCCAGATTCATTCCTGGATGTGGATTTATTTGGACGATGAACTTGAGCCAGAAAGCGCTCATCAAGTGGTCCATCATTTAGAAGAGTGCCCACCTTGTGCCGACGTTTTTTCGGCAGAAACGATCATTCGCACCAGAATTCGTCAGTGCCGAGAGACAGTGCAGACCCCTGAGGGCTTACATACGCGGATTTTCACACAGATCCAGCAGACGATCTCTGGCGAATAGCCCGCCGCGCTTGCATCGAAGTAGCGCGCAATCGGCGTACCCTGCCTTTCGTGGGAACAGTCGCCGTCTTGGCTCAAGAACGTACAGACTTACAGCCTGATGAAATTTCACGGCTCCACCGCATTGTCGAAGCATGGGGACTCATCGCAGACCTATCGCTGAGCGATCTAGTCTTGTGGCTGCCAACCTGGAATGACGGTGGCGCAGTGGCAGCAGCACTCGTGCGACCAACGACGACGTCAACCACTGTTGAGGAAGACCTCGTCGGACGCTTCGTGCCGCGTGGGCGCCTACCCGAGATTGACCAAGCGCTGCACTTTGGCCGGGCGATAGGTAATGCGTTTCCCATTCGATCGGAACCAGATGCTCAGGGCCGGGTCATTGGAGTGGTTGTTCGTTCCTCATCGCCGGCATCTCGAGTCACCGGTCAGCTCGAAGCGGCTTATCGTGAAATAGCCGACGAGCTTCTACACATGTTGGTATCCGGCGCTTTTCCTCCTCCTGCCTATGTTGGCGAGAGTGGCGATGCCCCCAGAGTTGGGGACGGGTTGGTGCGATTAAGTCCTGAAGGCAAGGTCACCTACGCCAGCCCAAACGCAATCAGTGTGCTGCGTCGATTGGGGCTGGCGACTGACTTGGTAGGTGCCGACCTTGGGCCACTTGTTGTACGCCTCTCGCACCGCCATGGCCCGATGGATCAAAATCTGGCACTGGTTGCTGGTGGACGAGCAGCTGGGCAGACTGAAGTTGAAAACGCGCATGCAGTTGCTCTGGTTTACGGCATTCCACTGACGGCTCCGGGCCACGCCAATGGAGCCTTAGTGCTCTTGCGTGACGTGACTGATGTTCGCGGACGTGAGCGGGCTCTGATGTCAGCGGATGCAACCATTCGCGAGATCCACCATCGGGTGAAGAACAATCTTCAAACAGTGGCAGCGCTGTTGCGGATGCAAGCGCGTCGGTCCCAAAGCGATGAAGCACGTTTAGCGCTTGGCGAGGCTGAACTTCGAGTCGCAGCAATTGCTGTCGTGCATGAAACCTTGTCGCGCCAGGTGGACGAGATGCTCGAATTTGATGATGTCATCGATCGAATCATTGCTTTGGTCCATGATCTGGCTCCTGCGTTGGGCGGCACCGGAACTCAGATCATTGAGCGTTTGGGGTCGGCCGGAATGTTGAGCGCCGAAGTGGCTACCCCTTTAGCAATGTGTGTGTCCGAGCTTTTACAAAATGCCGTTGAGCATGCCAACGCTTCGATCATCGGGGTAGATATCACTCGAGATGAATCCTCGGTAGTGATCTGCGTTCGTGATGATGGGCAGGGTATTGCTCAAGAGGTTCGAGAAAATCCCGCGGATTCAGGCGGGCTTGGGCTTCAGATTGTGCATTCACTAGTGACTGGCGAATTGCAGGGCGACGTGACCATCACTGTTCAAGATGGAACAGCGGTATCGATTACTGCGCCAATTACGACCAGAAAGTCCCACGAGAGTCTTTAACTCAAGGTGAATTAAAGACTGCCTCGAGCTCGCAAGCGGGCATTGCGACGTTTAAGCGCTCGGCGCTCATCTTCACTAAGGCCACCCCAAACGCCGGCGTCTTGCCCAGTTTCCAAGGCCCAACGCAGGCACTCATCAACCACGGAGCACCGACGACAAACAGCCTTGGCTTCCTCGATCTGAACCAAAGCAGGTCCGGTGTTACCAATCGGGAAGAAGAGTTCTGGATCTTCGTCACGGCAAGCAGACTCGTGTCGCCAGTCCATGCTAGGTCAACTCCATCGTAAAGGCACCAGGGTTACCAGTGCTCGTGAATGCTTTCACTTATGCCGGCCATCAAAATGGAGGCGATCTAGGGGTCTCCTGATCGTCTCCGAAGGAAGTGGGCCAGTGCCGTGAAGCAGTGGGGGGAAGTAAAGGGTTACATGTGAGGCGAGCCGATGCAAGGGACACGGCCGAAAATACGCCGTTTTGCGCTGTCAGTTTGGTCACAGAAGCGGCATTTGTGGCCTTTTGTGGCAGATTAGACGATCACGGTGAGTGCTGCCGGCTCAGAGCGGAAGGTCACCTCGCTGATCTCGCCCATGCCTTCGCCATCAATCTGGAAGGCCATGGGTTTGGCTGACTTGATGGTGAATTCGCCTTGATCGTGCCAAGTCACAGCATGAGCTAGGGCGCTGGCCCGGCGCTGGGTTAATAAGTGGCGAGTGTTCTGCAGCGCCTTGGGAACGCTCACCTTGCGCATCCCAAAGAGGTCAAGCCCCGCATTAAAGTCAGCGTCAGGGCACAGTTGAATTGGCCAGTTTCCAAGGTAGGTCCATGGACTCGTATTTTGAACGAGAGCGAAATATAACTCCTCCAAAACCTCGTCGCCCCGAGCAACCCTGAGTTGCGGAACACGATTGCGGGCGGTTTTAAGCATCGTGGATGCGGTAGTGGCGATGTAGCGAGTAGGTGAAGCTTTGCGGCCGTGGCGGCGTTTGTGTTCCATTGCAGCGATGACTTCAGCGTCAAGGCCGACGCCTGCGTTGACGGTGAACCAACGATCATCGGCTCGACCCAAGCCAATTGTTCTGATGCGACCCTGCTTGATGCCCTCGAGAAGGTGGGCTCCGGCTTCAACGATGTCGTTTGGCAGGCCAAGGGCCCTTGCGAAAACGTTGGCGCTGCCGCCGGGAAGAGTCGCGAGCTGAGTCCGAGGTCCGGGTCCCTTCGAGAGCAAGCCATTAACGACTTCATTAATAATTCCATCGCCGCCGACGGTGATCACCACATCCAAATCCGCATCGATGGCACGCTTGCCAAGCTCAATGCCGTGTCCTCGATGAGAGGTGGTGACTACTTCGAGGTCCAGCGCATCAGCAAACGCATGCATCACGAGGTCGGTGAGGCGTTGAGAGGTAGTTGTCGCCTGAGGATTGACGATGAGAAGTCCGCGCACATTGGCACCCTAGCGATAGTGCTCGGGTAAATCACGATCCGTAGAGTGCTCTTGTGACTATTCCTCGTCCGTATCTGGTCCTTACCCTCATCTCTGCGTTAGAGGGGGTGGCACTTCTTGTGATTGGCATATTCGCGGTCGTGAACTCCATCACTGGTACGAGCTACGGCGTAAAAGGTGATGATTCATCAGCCATCGTCCTTGAGGTAGTTATCTTTTTGGTTTTTGGCGTGGGCCTATTGGTAGTTGCAAAAGGCTGGTACTCGATGCAGCGCTGGTCGCGCTCGCCATTTGTTCTGGCCCAACTCATCGGCTTGGCGATTGGAATCTGGTCAGATACTGGAATCGCTCTTCGATTAGGTTTTATTATTCCTGCTGTTCTTGGGCTGGTAGTTACTTTTAGTCCGGAAGTGCTTCGCAACTCGTCGCAGGCTTATAAATCACCACCTTCAGAGTGAAACGAGAGTGGCTCGCAGCATCGTTAATGTTCTTGCAAGAATTCGCGAAACTTGCATCTGTGAGATATTGAGTTCCTTGGCTATCTGAGTTTGTGATTGGTTTTCATAAAAACGAAGTAACACGACTTTTTGTTCGAGTTTTGGAAGCGCTCGCAACGCTTGTAGCACTGATTCTCGGTTTTCGAAATCTTCAAGATTTGAATCATCAAAAGAGCCTTCGGTAATTCGAACCCTTTCGTCATCCATGCTCATCATGGATCGAGCGTGATTAACCTCCAGTGCGGCTAAGACATTTTCAGTGCTGATATTGAGATGCGCTGCTATCACGTCAATAGTTGGTGATGTGGAATGTATTTGGGTGAGTTCGTCTATCGCTTGCGATACTTTAAGCGCGAGTTCTTGCAGTCGTCCAGGTATTCGAATACTGGAGGTTCGGTCACGCAGATGGTGTTGAATTCTTCCTCTGATGCACGGGACTGCATACGTACTGAATTCATTTCCTAGCTCGGAATCAAAGTTATCGACAGCAAAAATTAGTCCTTCCATCCCCACTTGGACGAGATCGTCAAATTCAGCATGGGACCGATAGTGCCGAGCAACGTGGTGCACAAGACCGATGTGCGCCGCTATTTCCTCGTCTCTTTCTCGGGCGTTCACTTGGGCCTGCTGTTACGCGGCCTCGTTCTGTTGTTCTTGCACCCTTGCCACCACGGTCAGCACTCCATCGATATTGGATGTATGGAGTTCGTCCGCTAGTGCAGATAAGACTGTCCAACTGAAAGTATCGGTAGGTAGAGCATCCTCGAGCAGGGTGCTGCTCTGCACCATAAATTCTAGGGCACCAACTTCTTCGACAAATGTGCACACGATCTCAGCATCTACAGGAGCATTAAGCACTACCTGATTGAAGGCTTCATCGATGGCTAGGCGCACATCTTCAACGCGGTCGTAAGTCAATTCGCAACGAGCTGCAATTGAGACAGCCATAGTGCGGGCAAGTGCTGCGTACTC
>JBIIAA010000177.1:0-2715 GCA_044240165.1 Candidatus Nanopelagicales bacterium | reverse complement strand
CCGGTCATAAAGTCACCATTGGATTAGCACCAGTTCGGCGCAGAATCCTGGCCCCATTGCAGAGAGAAGCCCGAAGGTTCCAGGAACAGGAAGAGGAACAGAAGTAGCAACATCAGTACCAGAAGTACCAGCAATGGTGTCGCGTAAGACATGCAGCACCGAGGCCGAAGAAAGATTGCCGATCGCGGCAAGAGAACGCCAGGTTACGTCGAGTTCACCTGAGTGCAGATCAAGAGCAGCTTCCATGGCATGCAGAACTTTTGGCCCACCCGGGTGACATACCCAATTAGAGATATCCGAAGAAGTCAGATCATGTGCAGATAGGAAGTTAGCTACGTCTTCACCCATGTAGGTAGTGATCACATCGGCCACTCCTGGAGAGAGCACGATTCGAAAACCGCTTCCGCCAATATCCCAGCCCATGGTGCGCTCGGTATCTGGATACATCCGACTGCGCGAGGCAATCACCCGCGGACCAGTAAGCCCCATCTGAGCCGCGCGACGTTCACCCACCATCACCACGGCGGCGGCTCCATCACCAAACAGGCCGCTAGCAACAATGTTTGCCATTGAAGTGTCGTCTCGTTGAATCGTGAGCGAACACAACTCAACTGAAACCAACACTGCGACATCATCGGGGTGACCGACAAGGTAGTCGTGTAAGCGTGCGATACCGGCAGCTCCAGCAACGCAACCCAAGCCAAATACCGGCAGGCGCTTCACATCGGCAGACAAGCCGAGTCGAGATACGAGCCGTGCATCAATTGATGGCACAGCGATGCCGGTGATTGATGTCGCCATGATGATTGAAACATCAGAGGCAGCAAGCCCAGCGGAGTGAAGTGCACCAGTAACTGCACCTTCGGCTAGATCGAGTGCAACGCGAATGTAGGAGTCGTTCGCGTCTCCAAAACTTTCAAGCCCGGCGTATTCAGCAAGTGGAATCGCAAGATTGCGGCTCTGAATCCCGGTGGCCTCATGAATACGCTCAATGACCTTGAGAAAAGAACCATCTGGTGAAACCACGTTGGCAAAAGCTGCAGTGATCTCGGCTTGCGGGTAGCGATACTCACCCAGCACTCCGTGGACGCCAGCAATCACGCTCATGGGCGAATACATTCGCGTGTTGCCTTCACATCAAAAGAGCCAAGCAACGGCTGCGTCTCATGGGTGCCAACAAAGGAGCGCATAGTTACTAAGAGTAATCGCTTGGGATCTCCCCCACACGAAGGCCGCCTGAATCACCCATGAGCACTCGATTACGGCGTCTTGAGGCTCGACTCCGACTAGTCTGACCCACTGATTCTCTGACCGGCAGCCCCGCAAACTCATTACCCAACTGCGCACAGGAACCCCACGAATGGGCACCCAACAGGCAACTGGTGTCGCCTTCGGTCACGGATACAGCAGTTGCATCTTGCTGCACCGAAGTAAGCGAACATGCACTACTCGGCACGCAATGGGTGAACTAGCTAGTACAAATGGGCTCAGTTGCTGGTTGCAGTTCTGGAATGATTTGCTCATTTCCGCTGGTCATGACTACTTGCGTCATGGTTGAAGAGAACACCGATCCTGTTGACGCATTAGAAAGAGCGACCGTGAACGCACAAGTTTTGTACGAACAATATGAATACCGGTTTGCGTTCAGTTGAGATTTGTTGATGACAATCGGTTGCGAAGAGTTGCAATTTGATGACGCAGACCGATCCTTCGTGGACATAGTCAGATTAAAATCTGGTCCGGGGTAATCTGCGTCTGGTGCAGGCGGGCAAAAGATGCTGATGTTAAACGTGGTTCCAGTATCAGTCTTGATAATGACGAACTCATCTTCAAAGTTCACTTCATTGAAATACTCAATCAATATTTCATCGTTGGGTGAATTCGCACAAGAACCCGTTGGAGAACTCTGAGTAACGGTCATTGGAGAAATCGCACTCGTAGCTAGTGCATCCGAAGTCGCAAACGGTGCTGTCGGCGCAGGGCTGCTAGTAGCGCTTGATGGCGATCCCGATGGCTTTGGACTCGAGCTTATTGAGGCTGAGCTACTTGGACTTGCGCTCGCAGCGACAGTCGGGCTGCTGGAGGAACTCGTGTTTGGTGCTGCAACGTTAGGGACGGCAACCGAAGTCGGAGTGGCTGATGGAGTTGCACCCGGGGTCGAATTGTCGAAGGCTCGAGAACGACTGGCCTTCGTGTTGGTTAATGCCGCTTTAATCATTTCTTTGCTCACTGGCACAGATACTTGCGCGCGAACTTCATACTTACCTGCCTTGACAGGTGCGCAAGCGTCAAAAGCTTTCGATGCAGCGCGCACCGTGTCATTTGCGTGCCACATGATTGTGCGGTGCGTCCACCACTTGCTCTTAACACCATGAGCATCTACAGATCGAAATTGAATCTCACCAAACAGACTTCTGCCGCGAAGTTCCGGCGCAATGATCACCTTGAGTTTTGAAAGATTTCCGCCTTTGGCCCTGCCGTCGGCGGCATCCCCCGTGCTCAGGTGTTGAACGCAGTCGTCACTGTGCTTGGCGTCTAGCGCCTTAGCGTCACACTTCAGCACGGTCTGGCGACCGGTTTCAGTCTTCATCGGTGAGGCGGCATTGGCCGGGGTCAAGGCAACGACTGCGACCATCAACACACCAATGGTCGCCGCAATGGATAGCCAGATTTTGTGAGCCAGCGTGCTGAGCATTGGATTCCATTTCCTTAAGT
>JBIIAA010000078.1:0-9652 GCA_044240165.1 Candidatus Nanopelagicales bacterium | reverse complement strand
GCGCATTGGCTATGAAACAAGTTGGTTAAAGGCGGCCTACATCATGTATGTGCCAAACGCTGCAACCAATATGCAAACCATTTACCCTGCAGGATTTGCAGTTCGACCGTTCAAGAATCAGCAACAACTCGGTAAGGGTTACGTTGAAGATGGCTTCGGGCAAAGACTTGTTCGAGTCGTCGGTTGGACTGCGCCACAAGCATCATCAACCGTTTCCCAAAGCTATGACTTACCTGCCGGAACCTTTGGTAGAAACGGAAATCTGACCTACACCTTGCAGGCTGATCCTCAATCCTTGTTTAAGGCTTCCACGATTACGGTGCGAGTTACTGCACCTGCGGGCTACTCACCGGTAGAGACCGATGGCATGGTCGTCACCGGAAATACAGCAGAAGTGAGTGCTGTACAGGACCGCTCAGTCAAAGTCTCCATTGCACTTTCGAAGGATCGTTAATGACTCGCATCCTTGGGATACAGCGATCTGAGCTTGGACTTGGTGGCATGACAGTTCTTGCGATTGTGGCGTTATGGCTGGCGCCGCCGGTGGGGTTTGTTATATCGGCAGCACTCTTTGCATTGCTACCACCTTGGGGTAGAAGTATTACCGAACGCGCAATCATCAGCGTGGTGTTGATTGCAGGGGTTGTTGCACTCACGATCCCGCGCGGCAGCGAGATTCCGGTAACCCAATCAAGTGCGCGTATTGGACTGGTCGCACTGCTAGTGGTCGCATTCACGTTGCGATCGCTACCAAGGCTCAAGAAGTACGCTGCGATTCCGAGACCACAAACAATCGATTTCGCTGTCGCAGCTTTCATCGCAGTTCTTGCGTTGTGGTTGATGAGCGCGTACCGAGGCGTTGGCCCGTACGGAATTGTCAGTGGGTTGTTCTTTACCGGTTGGGATAACCAAGGTCACTTCGTGCCGTTTGCTAACACGTATGAAGTTGGCAAAACTGCCTGGCCAACCCTTGACGGTTCGATCGCTTGGAACCAGTGGTACCCAAGTCTTCACACCACACTGTGGGCGCTCGTTACCGAAGCGACCCATGCGGCAAAGCTTGAACGCATTCAGTTGTTGGCGCCCTATGTGCAAAATATGGCCGTCAGTTTTGCGCTGTGTATGGGCACGCTGGCTTGGATAGCCCAAGACCTCAGTAAGCGGTTAGCCAAAGCACTGACTCCCACTAGCGCAGGTATCGCCAAGGCTGCACCGCTCGTGGCCATCGCAGCCTTCGCACTCTTCGCACTTCTTGGCAGCCCAACAAGTTTGTTCAATGCTGGCTTCACAAACTTTGCGATGGCAGTCACGATCACGGCAGCCACTGCTTACCTCAGTTGTCGCAGCCTGGATGACGCACGACGCATTGGCTGGTTGCTTGTGCCTCTTGGCTCACTTGCTGTTATCGGACTGTGGACACCACTTGTGCTCGGTATCGCGCCGGCCGGTGTGGTTGTGCTTATTGCGTTGAGTAAGAAAACCAAGTGGGTCGGCATCGCTTGGGCCGCAGCAACCGTGCTGCTCATCGGTGGTACGACGTATTTACAGACCAAAGCGATCGTGAATGTGTCAGGTAAAGATGCTGGCGGCTTCACCCAAGATCTTGGTGCAGTGAATTCCGGCATGGTTGATTTCAATTTGGTCGCAGCCATTACCGCGCCAATTATCTTGGCCTTTATCGCTGCCTATCTACTCAAGCGCCGACAACTCACTACGGCCGTTGCGACGTCAGGTACAGCAATCGCAATTTTGCCTTTCCTAGCCATCACCATTCTTGGGGCGGTGCAAGCCGGTAAGGGTTGGCTTGAAAGTTATTACGTTCTAAAAACCCTTGATGCGATTTTGCTGTTCGCTGCGCCGGCCTACGCGGCGTTAACTGCGATTGCGCTGGTCTTCTTCGTCACCCTCATCGCGAAAACGAAAATAGGGGTTGCTGGTTTGTCAGTAGCTACAGCGGTGGTGGTCGTGGCATTCGTGTGGGTTGCCAGCGGAACACCCGGTATTACCGCAGGTCAACAGCGCATTGAAAGTGTGAAGAACTCGCTCGTTGGTGAAGCGATTGTGAATTCTGCTGAGGCCGCAAAGCCATATGCAACATCAATGCCAATGATGTGGGATGGCGCGGGCAATCTGCCAAACCTTTGGCTCGCATCGCTTAGTGGAGTGATGAGCAAAGACCAGCAGACCTTCTACTTAAGTTTGCCAGCCTTTCCTTATGAGGCCAAAGCCCAGCAATACGTGTTCGACTACTTGGCTACTCGGCCAAATGTTGATCTGGCGATGATGTGGTTTCGCTCAATCAGCGGACAACAACTCCAAGAATTAAGAAATCAATTACCCAATCAAGTGACCTTGGTCAACGTGCCGATGCGTTCCTCATTGTTATGTCAGGAGTGCTCGCTGTAATGACCTCTTCCCCCAACCGTCGAACTAGGCGGGCTCCGGTCACTGTTGTGGCTATTGGTTCTGCGATGGCCCTATTCGCATCCTTAGCTCCAGCAGATGCGGCACCAACGCTTCGTATTCAGCCTGCTCCAACGTTGCCGACCCCTCAAACAGTGTCTAAATATGTGATTCGTAAGAACGTCGTGTCTGTGCCGGCTGCAGGCAACCTTGGCACCGGTGCCTTTGTTGTCGGGTCCAGCCCGCGGATGCGAGCGGCATCGATCCATGCCACAGCAGCAACTTCCAGTGGCACGGCTTTGATGGCTGACTGGAACGGTGATGGCGTCGCAACTCCTGGGCGTTATGACGCAGGGGTTTGGTATGCCACTGACACGGTGATTGGTAAGACGCCGCAATGGAAGGCGATCTCGATGTTCGCTGGCCAGCCAGGCGACATCCCCGTTGTGGGTAACCGCACCAAAGACAAACAGCCCGACGTCGGCTTTTTTCGTAATGGCACGTGGCTGTGGCAATTCAATGGCGACAAAACTCAAACCGAACAGTTCGGCGCCCAAGGCGATAAGCCAATTGTGGGCGACTGGAATGGCGACGGCATTGACGATCTAGGCGTTGTTCACTCCGATGGAATCTGGTCGCTGAAGATCCCAGGAATCATTAAGAAGAAAGACATAAAGCTGGACCCCGGCGCCACCCTTGAACTGCATCCCGCTGAAAAGTATGCACTCGCAAACTTCGCCTTTGGTTTGCCTACTGATATTCCAATTGCTGGTGACTGGAACTCCGATGGCAAAGACACCCCAGGTGTGGTGCGCGATAACGCGACGTGGATATTCAGCAAGTCACTTTTCAAACTGACGAACACCACAAACGTCACCTTCCCAATAGGCAGCGGCTTCACAGCGCTCGTGGGATCGCGTGCCACCGGAATCGAAAGTTGCCCAACAGCGACCCCTACGTCAGAAAAGCGCGCGATGACGATGGCGGCGAAAGTGATTCCGCCAGCAAAACTGAAGGGCAACATCAAAGCTCAGGGCATGCCAGAAATTCTGGCAACTGTGCAAGATGGTCTGCGCTATTCAATAACCAACGACCTCACCAAGCGCCTTGCCACCCAAGTGCCGTATCCGTATTACGACGTATTGAATGTGCACAAGACGATCGAAGAATCCGTGCGACGTTCGGCAAACATCACCCTTGCGGGCGCGATCATGTTGACCACGACAAACTGGAAGAAAGAACAAAACATCACTCGGGCGCAGTTGCTGGCCTACACGAAGTGGCAGATTCGTTCGATTTCATGTCAGCATGACGCAGTGACACCTGGCGGTTGGGGAACCACGTGGCAGTCAGCATTGTGGGCAACGACGGTTGGCCAAGCAGCTTGGATGTTGTGGCCGCAATTAAGCAAACAGGAAAAGGGCTACGTCGCTGCGATGGTCGAGCACGAAGCTGATGCCGTTGCTGCTCGAGGGCCGCATTACTTCAAAGACCGTGATGGCAAGGAATATTCACCGGGCAACTCAAAGTCTGATGAAGTGTCGTGGGATCTCACGGCCCCTGCACTAGCGCTGGCGATGATGCCTAAAGCCAAGCAAGCGCAAACGTGGCGCCAAGCGGTGGTCGGTTTTTCGATTGCAGCCTTTGCTCGTCCGAGCGATCTGAAAAACAACGCGACGGTCAACGGTATCAACGTGTCTAAGCAATTGCCCGGCACGAACGCCAATGAAGATGGCACCATCACAAACCACAACATCATCAACCCGGATTATCAGCAAAATGTGCAGAACCTTTGGTGGGCGGCCAGCATGCTGCGTGTTGCCGGGCAAAGTGTTCCCGAAGCCGTGTTCTTTAATGCTGACATCATCTATCGCTCACTAGCCGTGGTGGATTTTCCAGCTCCGCCATATGCGGCGCCAGGTGGAATTGTCTATAAGCCGGGTGGCCAGATCTATTACCCGCAAGGGGTTTCGTGGGGCACTCGCCGCCCAGCAACCTTCACTGGTGTGGATTCATTCGCAGCGATCTATTCGGCTCCTGACACTCATGCAGCCCAGTACCTCGCCGATCACGCTCGCGATACGCGAGGGATGCAGTTGCGTTATGACTCAGGAAAGATTTACGCCAACGGCAACGCTGAAGATTCCTATGCACTTGGCAAAGAGGAATATGCGTTGCAACAAACTGCGTTGGCCTGGTGGGCTGGTGCTGTTCCAAGCGGGCCAGGCTTCAAGCTTGATAAGAGCAAGATCACTGGCGTTGACCTGAACCCGACGGGTGCACTTTCGTAACTGCTATTTAAGAGTTGCGATGAACTGCGTGCACTCGTCATACGTTGGCAAAAGTCCAAGTTCGGCAGCCTGCGCCAACGTTGGCGCCGCTGCATCCTTGGGTGACAGCAACGCAGCAGTGCCGTCAGGAAATGGCAAACCAAGGGCCGGATCAAGGGGATGAATCCCGTGTTCGCGACCGGGCGCATAAGGCTCTGAACAGAGATAACCAACGGTCACCGAATCTGATAGAGCCAAAAAGGCATGTCCGAAGCCCTCGGAGATATACAGCCCAGTGCGGTTTTCATCGTTCAGTTCGATTGCATCCCACTGACCAAAGGTTGGCGAACCAACGCGAATATCAACAACGATGTCCAAGATTGCTCCACCAAAGCACTGCACGTATTTGGCCTGCCCTGGGGGAAGCTGAGCGAAGTGAACGCCACGAACCGTGCCTTTTTTTGAGACAGAAATATTCATCTGCTCTAAACCAAAGGAATGACCGACGGTTTCTCTAAAAATATCGCCTTTGAACGCTTCGAGGAAGACTCCTCGATCGTCTGGTCGTAAAAGCGGGGTAAAAGACCACACGCCTGGAATCGAGAGTTCATTGACCTGCACCCGTGAAGGTTATCGGAAGAAGGGTCGACAACCGAGTCTGGAAGCGGCTGGCAAGTACGCTGACCCAATGCGAATCGCCATTCTTGGCACCCGAGGGGTGCCGGCCACTTATGGCGGATTCGAAACAGCTGTGGAAGAGATTGGCAAGCGGCTGGTTACCCGTGGCTACGAGGTCACGGTCTACTGCCGTAACCCCGGGCAAACGCAGACGCAGTATCTGGGCATGAAACTCGTAAACCTGCCTGCGATCAAGCACCGATTCACCGAAACCTTGAGTCACACCACGTTCAGCACGGTGCACGCGATTATCAAAGATCGCCCCGATGTGGTGTTGATGCTGAATGCCGGCAATGCTCCGCTGCTTGCTCCACTCAAACTTGCCAAGATTCCTACTGCCATCCACCTTGATGGTTTGGAATCAAAACGCGAAAAGTGGCGGGGCGCGGGAGCGAAGTACTACAAGTGGGCTGAGGACGCCTCGGTTAAACAAGGTCAAGAAGTTATTGCTGACGCACAGGCGATTGCAGATCACGTGAAAGAGCGTTACGGGCGCGATTGCACCGTGATTGCCTACGGGGCTCCAGTGATTCATCCCAATAGTGACCGTCTTGTGGAACTGAATCTCATCAAGGGGCAATACCACCTCGTTGTTGCCAGGTTTGAGCCAGAAAACCACGTGGTGGATGCCGTGCATGCTTATAAGGCGAGTAATGAAACCAAGCCGCTTGTGGTTGTGGGCAGTGCTCCGTACTCACAGTGGTACGTGGATGCAGTGCATGGAGCCGCGGCAAATGATCCGCGCATTCGTTTCACTGGTGGCATCTACGATCAAGAATTACTTGATCAGCTCTATGGCAATGCAGTTACTTATATCCATGGCCACAGCGTGGGTGGCACGAATCCAAGTTTGCTGCGCGCGATGGGTGCTGGGGCTGCAGTGTTGGCTTACGAAGTGGAGTTCAACCGCGAAGTCACTGCTGATCAGGCATTCTTTTGGGCTGATGCGGATGAACTCACCGCCTACTTCAACAAGATTCACACCGGCGTACTCGATGACGAACTTCAACAATTACGCGAGAAAAGCCAGAAACGAATTCAAGAGCATTATCAATGGGATCAAGTGACTGATCAGTACGAAGCGCTGATTAAGAAGCTAGCGATGAGTAAACAGAAATGACTGTTGCCGTCGTCATCGTGACGCATAATTGCGCGCAGTTCATTGCCGAGACCCTTGAGAGTGTGAAAGCTCAGACTCAGTTGCCTGATCGAATCGTGATTATTGACGATCAGTCCACAGATGAAACGATGCAAGTTGTTCGACAGCAACTCATTACTTCTGGCCTTTCATATGTGATTCATTCAAGCACCACAGAAGCCAAAGACGTCCATACGCGTATCGCCCAAAACTTTCTGCAGGGCGTGAATGAAGCAAAAGATGAAGGTTTCGAAATCGTGGTGCTCGGTGACCATGACGATATTTGGCACGAAGAGCGCATCGCTCAACATGTGACAGTCTTTAACGCGAACCCAGGCGCCGTGATGGTTGCAGCAGACGGTGTTATCAAGACAGATCAAAATCCGGCGATGCCGCAGACCCTACGCAATTCATTTCCTGTGCCTGCCAACTTCAATGACATGCGGGCAAGCCAGCAGTTCCATTACGTTGTACGGCATTCAGTGGCAACTGGCGGAGCTAGTGCTATCAAGCCAGCGAACTTTCAATACCTGAACGTACCCAAAGGTTGGTTACATGACCGGTGGTGGAGCATGGCTGCCGCAGCGCATCACGCACTCATCATCGACACCACCCCAGTGATTGACTACCGCATTAGTGCGACACAACAAGTGGGCTTAGACACTGCAGCCCAACTGGAGGCAAATTCCAGATGGCTAACACAGCACCTGAAGAAAAGCTTTCGTTCGATCAAGCGCCTGTATGACGTAGTGCCGCTCTACATTGCAAGTAGATGAGTCACACAGACTGAAGCAGTTGGGGAGCCGATACCTAGGTAAGGCACTTCCAAGCATTCCAATGGGCTTGGGGCAAGCGTGGCTGGGATTGACGCGTAAAACGTATCAATCTGTGAACGTTGTGGCGCGTAGAGAGCCAATGCAGTTGGTCGCAAAGCGCGAAGTTCGTTCACGGCATCGGGTGAAAGTTGGGCACCTTCAGGCACGTTGTTATACATCCCCCACAGTTGCATCGCTGCGATCGTGGAAGTGAGGCGATCTGGATCTGTCCAAGTCGCAATGCGATCAGCAGGAGTGGTGTGTGCCAAGACAAACTCTTGGGCTGCGACATTTGATTTCATCAGGTCTTCAACTTGATAGTCAAAGTAGGCCGCATTCATCGGGTATTGACCATAGATACCAAGGTTGCCTCGGCCATTTTGTAGGAACTGAGATGCCAAGCCCAAGACGATGAGCGCCAACATCACCGCGAGCCACCCCACGAGTGATCCGCGAGTTGCGCAGAGCAGTAACGTCACAAATACCACGGCGCTGGAAAGCAAGACGATCGATAACCCAGTGCTCATTGGGAAGATGCGATCGGAATATCCAGACCACACCATGAAGCCGATCAGCACAAGAATGAAAAGCCAACCGATCAACACGACAGGTCGGTGACCATAAATTGCTGCGATTGAAATGACGATTGCAGTTAACGCTCCGGGCCAACACATTGCGGCGTAATGGGGTGCTTCGATCCAAGGTCCGGGAATCAGTTTCATGTAAACCAACGTGAATGCGATGTTCATCAAAGCGATAGCAAAAGCTACGAACGTCCATCGATTGCGCACGAGTGCGAGAGCGAAGGCAGAAGTAAGTAAGGCAAGTAGCAAGACTAAGAATGCAACGTCGCGCGTCCAAATATTTGCGTCGCTAATAAAGGCTGCGTAATCAAGTCGTGAGTTCCAAGTGCGATAGGTCTCTAACCAGTTAAGGCCAGGGAACATTTGGCGACCAAGAAGCAGGAAGCCAATGATTGAGACCACAAAGCCAAGAGCGATGAGTAGGAATTCACGGAGCAGTGCGATCAAGGAAATGCGATCAACCCACCAGGCAACCGCCCGGATTGCTAGCCAGATGAATCCAGCAAGCAAAGCGTTATAAGGGTTGAGCATGTTGAGCCAGCCCAAAACCAAACCGATAAGGATGGGTTGAGCCAGAAAGTAGCCGCGACCTGGCGTTGGTCGAAGGCGTGACGTTCCAAGTGCGAACAACACGAAAGAGGCGGCCATTGATGAACCAGTTGCGTAGGTGTTACCTAGGTAGCTCAGCACCATTGAATTGAGCGCAACAAAGAATGTGAGCGCTACGGATAGCGCGCGGCCGGTGAGGCGACGGGCCATCCAATACGTCGACGCGATGATCAACAGAAGTAAAAGTCCGCGCCAGATGGCAAAACCAGCGAAGGTGCCAAAGACCTCAATCAGGCCGCGAACTGGGGTGAGATAACCCAGCCGGGTCCAGTAATAGGAAGCATCAAGTGCTCGGTCGTTAACGGTGTGACCAAAGATCGCAAGGGAGGCGGAAAACTGGGAGTCAGGTGAATTGAAACCAGTCCACCATTTAGCACCGACTCCCCACATGACGATGGCCCAGATGCCAAGTACGAGTGCGACATCGGCTACTTTGCTGCGCAGGCGTACGGGAATCAACATGAATGATCAGGACGCTGCGAGTGGGGTGATGGCTGTGAGCTGGTCACCGAGGTGGTCATGCTGCACCTCGAGTTCATAGCGCGTTTGCAGGTTCATCCAAAATTGCTCAGAGGTAGAAAAGAACCGGGATAGCCGTAGTGCGGTGTCAGCTGTTATCCCACGCTTGCCGTGGACTATTTCGTTGATCCTGCGAGGCGGTACGCCAATCGAAACAGCAAGACGGTTCTGCGTGACAGCAAGAGGCAGGAGAAATTCTTCCATCAGAATCTCCCCGGGATGGATCGGGTTCATGACTTTCGCGGTCATCTCATTTCCCATCAGTGGTAATCGACTAGTTCAACGTTTTCGGGGCCCCCGCTTGTCCAGATGAAGCAGATCCGCCATTGGTCATTGACTCGAACTCTCCATTGGTCTTTTCGGTCGCCACCGAGTTTTTCGAGACGATTTCCTGGGGGCACTCGAAGATCTTCAAGATCAAAAGCTGCATCGAGAATGAGAAGTTTGCGCAAAGCCCCGCGAGCAGTCGCACTGTCCACTGCCTTTACACGCGTTCTCATCCAGATCCATTCCGTTTCCTTATTGGCAAAGGATCGAATCACCTTTCGAACTATAACGGACCCCGTTAATAACGGCAAGCGACCGACAGGGCCGCAGGGCCGCACTTTGGGCTTGTTGAGCCGCTAGGCTCCCTGA
>JBIIAA010000176.1:0-2729 GCA_044240165.1 Candidatus Nanopelagicales bacterium | reverse complement strand
GTGGTGGGGGCAGCGTCGAGGACCTACTCCCTTTCAGTAACGAATCACTCGTGCGTGCAGCAGCTGCGGCGCGCACCCCTATCGTTTCGGCGATCGGACATGAACAGGACGCTCCACTTCTTGATCTGGTGGCCGACCTGCGCGCTTCAACTCCCACTGATGCAGCAAAACGCATCGTGCCGTCCTGGCAAGAACAATTCTCAATCATCAACGCTCTACGCAACCGTTCTGTCTCCGGACTTCGCAATCGACTCGATAGAGAGTCTGGATTTGCAGAAGACAGCCGCAGGCGGATTCGCACGCGACTCAATCACCTCATCGAAACAAATCAACGAGATCTCGAACATCTCACCGCGCGAGTGCGCGCCCTTTCACCTGCAGCAACCCTCGAGCGCGGTTATGCCATTGTTACCAACGAAGTTGGTGAAATCATCCGGGACGCATCAACGGTCTCACCTGGTGAATTCATTCGCGTCCGTGTTGCTCAAGGTGCATTCCAAGCTCAATCAGTCGACAGCACTACGGAGGAATCATGAGTAAGCCAGTTGAGGTTTCAAAACTTACTTTTGAAGAAGCCCGCGATGAACTCGCTGGAGTCGTGTCAAGCCTTGAATCAGGTGGCCACACATTAGAAGCCTCACTTGCACTGTGGGAACGAGGCGAAGTCCTTGCGGCGCACTGCCAGCAGTGGCTGGAATCAGCGCGCACAAAAATTACAGAAGCTGAGTCTGTTTCTGAGTAGCAAGTGACTTAGCAACTCGCTTGAGCTCATCAATAGGCGCCGTACCGCTCACGCCAGTTGTTACACCCTTAACCGTCCGCACCAGCGCATCCTGATCCTGACCGTCATAAATCGTCCAGGTGAGTCCATTTATTTCGGCAGTTCCCACTTTTTCGGTACCTACCAATTGCGACTTCAAAAACTGAAGACTTTCAGTCGCAGATTGCTCAAGCTGCACATAGTCATTGTTGGGTGTGACATATCCAAGATGCCAAACCGGAGTTGGTGTTCCTTTGAAGCGCGCACTGGTTAGACGGTAACCAGCCTGATTCTGTGGAACTTCCACCGGAAAGCTTGCCTGCATATTGGCCAACATGAGCTGTGCACTGATGCTCACTTCTCGCACCGGGTCCGGGCTCGCGCGGTGAATAATCACCATGATCACGCCAACCGCAGCAAGCACCACCGCGATGGATCGCGCTAGGTCGCCCATCGTCTGACCAAGCCGAGCATTCGGCCGTCCGGTGGGCTGGGGCGTGTTCGTACTCACATGGTCATGATGACGTATACCTGCGAGCGCACTGATCTCGAGGGCCATTTGTTTAATAGGATCCGGTCAGGAGGCATCACATGACAACACCCAGCACCCTTGAAGTTCCCGATCGCAATATGGCCCTCGAGCTTGTCCGAGTCACCGAGGCCGCAGCGATGGCGGCTGCCCGCTGGGTAGGCCGTGGCGACAAGAACGGTGCTGATGGCGCAGCCGTGAATGCCATGCGTTCCCTCATTGGCAGCGTCAGCATGAATGGCATCGTCGTTATTGGTGAAGGTGAGAAGGACGATGCCCCGATGCTGTTCAACGGCGAGCGCGTTGGCGATGGCACTGGCGCCGAAGCCGACGTTGCAGTTGACCCCATTGACGGAACAACTTTGGCCGCAAATGGCATGCCAAATGCCATCGCAGTAATCGCAGTTGCCGAGCGTGGAGCAATGTTTGACCCCAGCGCTGTGTTCTACATGGAAAAACTGGTTGTTGGAGCTGTCGGCGCTGATGTCATCGACATCAACTCGCCAATTGGCTGGAACCTTGAACAACTTGCAAAGGCAAAGGGTGAGCAAGTCGCTGACCTGACCGTCTGCATCCTGGACCGCCCTCGGCATAAGACCTTGATTCAAGAAGTTCGCGACGCTGGCGCTCGAATCAAATTGATTACAGACGGAGACGTAGCCGGGGCGATCATGGCCGCGCGCGCAGGAACTGGTGTTGATTTGCTCGCCGGAATCGGCGGCACTCCCGAAGGCATCATCGCTGCTGCAGCAATGGTGTGTATGGGTGGCGCGATTCAGGCGAAATTGTGGCCACACGATGAAGCAGAGCGTCGCAAGGCACTTGACGCGGGACACGATCTTGATCGAGTGCTGCACACCCACGACCTTGTTCATGGAGAAAACATCTTCTTCTGTGCAACAGGCATCACGGATGGCGAATTACTGCGCGGCGTTCGCTACCGCCCAGAGGGTCCAACCACTCACTCGATCGTGATGCGCGGAAAGAGCGGAACTATTCGCGAAGTAGCCAGCGAGCACCGCTTGGCCAAGCTTGGCCAATATTCAGCGATTGACTTCCACAGCCCAGGCGTCGGCCAGCCCGACGCGGAATAAGCCCGTTGGGCTTAACTGGCGAACACCATCGTTATCTTCTGGATAGATCTCAGCAGGAACCGTTGTTGGCACGAGGCCGTGAGCATCTAGCTCAACTGCTTGCGCCGACATCCAGCGTCGGGTCATTCGCTGGACTCAACGTCACTGAGGTGATCAGTGGCCAGACGCTTTGCTTTGACTCTCCGACCATCACCCTTGAGCCCTACTCCGTGTGGTGGCTCACAGCCCAACTCACATAACTGAGTGCGATTTGGGGCTTACGCTTCCCCTATGGTCGATTTTCAGTATCAAGAGTTGTTACCCCTGGGCAAAGATGACACCCCTTATCGGCTCATCACCACAGAAG
>JBIIAA010000077.1:0-9851 GCA_044240165.1 Candidatus Nanopelagicales bacterium | reverse complement strand
ATGGCGAAAACAAGGCTCTGGCAATGCGCGAACTCGCAGCTGAACGTGGCTACGACTTAGAGCAGTGTTATGCCTACAGCGACTCACAGACAGATATCCCAATGCTTAATGCCGTTGGATTCCCTGTTGCAGTGAATCCTGATGATGCACTTCGCGAGGTTGCCATCGATCGCGAATGGCCCATTAAAGACTTCGAGAAGCCAATCGGACTGAAATCACATTCAAAACAAATTGCTGTTACAGGAACCAGCGTTGCATTAGGTGCTGTTGCTATTGGGTTCGCGTGGTACGCAATTCGTCGCATGACCCGCACCGCCCCTGCTTCCTGACCGCCTCTTTGCTTCACGAGGTAGTGTCATAACCGTGAGCCAGACATTCAATCCCGCATTTCTTGAGCAATTACTCAAGCGCGAAGATGTCAGTAAGGCACTTACCGCTGCCCGCGACGATATTGATGCAGTGCTTTGGCGTCGTGATATTCGAACTTCGGCAAATGAAGTCGCCAGCGCATCCATCGAGCGTGGTGCCCGCGCATCAGCCATGATTGATGGCGCTGACCTCGTTGTTCCTGATCAATCTCCCATGGGTCGAGTGCTAGGCAGTGCGCTCTTGCTGACCTCAACGGTTCCCAGCCAGATCGACACGTGGGGCAAGGCGCCTCTGCAGGTCATCGCCCATCTGCATGCTCTGACTGCCACTGGCTTTGAAGACTCAGCAACATTGGGTCGGCCTCGTTCGGGCAATGAGCCAGATGACCCGTTGAAGATCGGTTCGCTACCAGAAGTGCCAGCACTCGCTCCAGGGCTCATGGCTCTTTCGAGTTTGGTTACGCGTCAATCCGATTTACCTGGCCTCTTGATTGCAGCCCTTGTGCATAACGAGATTCTCTGGCTTCGTCCCTTTACTTGGGGATCGGGACTGATCGGACGTGCGCTTGTTCGAGTTGTTCTCGCTGAGCGTGGCCTGGATCCTTCACCGTTCACCATTCCTGAGCACGGATTCGCTGAATCGGGTCGGCCCGCATATGTGCAGGCCATCAGAAACTACGGTTCGGGCAGTCTCGATGGTGTCGCACAATCAGTGATCTGGTTCTCGGCGTCGTGCGCAATTGGTGCGGCAGCTGTCAATGTCTAACTCAAGTCCTGCGAGCCTGCAGCTAAATGTGATGAGGTAAGCACATGAATGATGCCCTGGAAAATCTGCTGAGCGAAAATCGCCTCTTCCCACCTTCACCCGAGTTTGCGGCGCAGGCTAACGCGCAGCCTGGAATCTTTGAAGCAGCCAGTGCGGACTCCTTGGGTTTTTGGGATGAACAAGCCCAGCACCTTTCGTGGGAGACGCCATACTCAGAAATACTCGACTGGTCTGGTGCTCCCTTTGCCAAGTGGTTTGTCGGCGGCAAACTCAACGTCGCCTATAACTGTGTTGATCGCCATGTCGAGGATGGCTTTGGCGAGCAGGTCGCTCTGCGTTTTGAGGGTGAACCTGGCGATAGGCGCGATATTACCTACGCGGAGTTGCAGCGCGAGGTCAGCAAGACTGCGAATGCACTGATCGAACTCGGCATTAACGCGGGCGACCGCGTGATGATTTATCTTCCAATGATTCCTGAAGCAGTCATCTCAATGCTGGCCTGCGCTCGTATCGGTGCGCCGCACTCTGTTGTTTTCGCGGGGTTCTCTGCAACAGCATTGACCAGCCGAATTGATGATGCTCAAGCCGCACTCGTTATTACATCTGATGGGCAGTACCGCCGCGGTAATGCAATGCCGCTCAAGCCTGCCGTCGATGAGGCACTTGTTAGTGGCACCCCTGTTCGCAACGTGTTGGTTGTGAAGCGCACCGGGGCAGATGTTGCTTGGCAGGATGGTCGCGATTTGTGGTGGCACGACGTGGTTGATCGTCAGTCAGACGTTCATACGCCGGAAGCATTCGACAGTGAGCACCCGCTGTTTATTTTGTACACGTCAGGAACTACAGGTCAGCCAAAAGGAATTCTGCATACCAGCGGCGGCTACCTTGTTCAGACGTCATACACGCATCGCGTGATCTTTGATCTCAAACCCGACACTGACGTGTATTGGTGCACCGCAGACATCGGCTGGATTACCGGTCATTCGTACGTCACTTACGGTCCGCTAGCAAACCGTGTCACCCAAGTGATCTACGAGGGCACGCCCGATACTCCACAACGTGATCGTTGGTGGGACATCATCGAACGCCACCGTGTTTCCATTCTTTACACAGCTCCCACGGCAATTCGCACATGCATGACCTGGGGCGATGAACTGCCAAAGAGTAAAGACTTATCGTCTTTGCGGCTCCTCGGTTCGGTTGGTGAACCAATCAATCCCGAAGCCTGGATGTGGTACCGAGACGTTATTGGCAATAACGACTGTCCGATCGTTGACACTTGGTGGCAGACCGAAACTGGCGGCATAATGATTTCGCCACTTCCAGGAATCACGTCGTGCAAGCCCGGTTCCGCCATGCGAGCCATCCCGGGCATCACTGCTGTTGTCGTCGATGACGAGGGCACTCCTGTGCAACCAGGATCAGGCGGCTACTTAGTCATCACTGAGCCTTGGCCAGCAATGCTGCGCGGCATCTGGGGCGACGACCAGCGCTACGTCGACACCTACTGGTCTCGCTGGCCAAAGGTGTACTTCGCAGGTGATGGATCCAAGCTTGATTCTGATGGAGCCATCTGGGTGCTCGGTCGAGTGGATGACGTGATGAACGTTTCAGGACACCGACTTTCAACCACTGAAGTTGAATCGGCATTGGTTTCTCATCCAAAGGTTGCCGAGGCTGCAGTCGTTGGAGCTAGCGATGAGCGCACGGGTCAAGGCATCGTGGCTTTCGTCATCTTGCGAGCAGGCGCCGAGAATGGGCCTGACCTAGTGAAAGAACTTCGGGATCATGTTGCGCATGAGATCGGTCCAATCGCCAAACCCCGCCAGATCTTGGTTGTTGCTGAGTTGCCGAAAACTCGCTCGGGAAAAATCATGCGCCGACTCCTTCGTGATGTCGCCGAACACCGCGACATTGGCGATGCCACCACACTGGCCGACCCAGCCGTCATGAAATTGATTGCTTCAGGCCTTGCTGGCGGACCGAGTCAGGATTGAACAAGCTTCAACCGACTGAATTCTTAAGCCGGTTATCGCTACCTGAACGCGGATACATTCGCGAACGTCTTCGCGATGAAACCGTTGGTGGCATTCTGCTGCTCATTGCAGCGCTCATAGCTTTAATCTGGGCGAACTCACCTTGGGCTGCTAGTTACGAGACTTTCAGTAATTTTGAATTTGGTCCCGATTTCCTGCACTTACATTTATCTGTCGGGGCATGGGCAGAAGACTTCTTATTAGCGATCTTCTTCTTCGTCATCGGACTCGAACTTAAACATGAATTAGTACTTGGTTCATTGTCCAAGTTCCGGAAAGCAGCTGTCCCTATCTCAGCGGCAATCGGTGGCATGCTCGTACCGGCGTTGATCTTTGTTGGTATCAACACGTCGGCCCCCGAGGGTATGCCTGACGGCTGGGGTATTCCCATGGCGACCGATATCGCCTTTGCCCTTGCCGTGCTAGCCGTGGTTGGCAAACACTTGCCCATTGCGCTGCGTGCTTTCCTGCTTACCCTGGCTGTTGTTGATGATCTTGGTGCGATCTTGGTGATCGCTATCTTTTATACCGACTCGATTGTTGTTTGGTCGCTCGCGCTTTCGGTCCTCGCCTGTCTTGCCTATGCCTGGGCCCAGCAGAGACGAATACGCAGCGCATTCCTGTATGTACCTCTTGGTTTGATGGCTTGGGTCTTTATGCAAAACAGCGGAGTACACGCAACTGTCGCTGGCGTTGTCTTGGGTTTGCTCACGCGGGTGCGATTAGATCCAGGTGAAGCTCAATCACCTGCTGACCGGATGGCCGACCGTTTTCATCCAATCAGCGCAGCCATATGTGTGCCGCTGTTTGCTCTTCTCGCTGCAGGAATTGATCTGCGCACCATCGGCATCGCCTCAGCCATGTCATCTCCCGTCGCGATAGGCGTAACCGCTGGTCTGGTTCTTGGAAAACCACTCGGTATTTTCGCCACCTCGTGGCTTGTGGCTCGTTTCACGAAGGCGTCACTTTCATCCTCACTTCGTTGGCTCGACATCTTGGCTGTGGGAATCCTTGGAGGTATCGGTTTCACCGTCGCGCTGCTAATAGCCGAGTTGAGCTACACCGGAGAGGTGCTTGAGTCTGCGAAATTGGCGGTTCTCATTGCGTCCGTTCTAGCTGCCGCCTTTGCCAGCATTGCCCTGCGCCGCCGGAGCCGGGCTTACGCTTTATTAGCGGCTGACGATGACAATGACTCATAAATAACCGTGCATGACTCTCACATATCCGCCTAATGATTGAGGATGCCGGGAACAAGGCGCTAGCCTCTTGCTATGTCTGACAACCAGCCCAGCATCGTCGAACTCATTTCCAAGACAGTCTCCGACGCTAAGCGTCTAGCCTCAGCCCAATTAGCCCTGGCTCAGGCGGAGATGAAAGCCTCCAAGAAGGCCATGACGAGTGCCACCATCTTCGCCCTGGTCGCTCTCGTGCTCGCGCCGCTAGTCGTTGTCTTCCTGCTTTTCACCTTGACCTATGTGCTCGTTCAACTCGGACTTCAAACGTGGGCTGCTTTTGGCATCATCACTTTGCTCATGATTCTGGTCGCTGGATTTGCAGGAGCGATGGCCAAGTCACAAGCTTCAAAGATTAAAGGTCCGACACTGGCTATTCGAGAGATGAACAAGACCAGCGAGGCTTTTGGCCAGTCGGATGTTTCTTAATTTGTACGTCGCAAGTAACTGTTAGTCACGCACAACGCATGACCCAGTGTTGACTGGCGCGGTGTTGGCAATTCCGCTCGCCAGTGCAGCATTAAGTTCTCGCGCTGCAATCGCATACCCCGTTGACTTATTACTTATCCCCGAGCCAAAGACCATGCCCAAGACTTCGCCCTGAGTTGAAAGCAGTGGGCCACCTGAGTCACCAGGAACCACCGATCCACGAAAAGAGATCACCTGCCGTTCAACCCCGCTCTTTCCGTAGATGTCGTCACCGCGCGCCTCAACAAGCGCTCGGATCCGCACTGGTGCAACGCTGAGACTTCCTCCGCCCGGGTAACCAACGGCAACAGCATCATCACCGGATTGTGGTGGGGTGGGTTGCAAGGTGAGTGCTGGCACTAACGCGGAGTCGATCTTGAGGGCGGCAACATCAAGTTGAGGATCAAAGTAAACAACCGTTGCAGGCCAATGTTGATTTCCGATTTCCACTTCAGGGTCACGCACGCCTGCAACAACATGTGCGTTCGTGAGAACCAATCCACTGCTCGCAAAGAATCCCGATCCCGTCAGGGTTGTTTTACATGCTGTCGCAGTTCCGAAAATTCTGGCTACCGACTGCGTCGCAGTCACGACACCGATGTTGAACGCAATCTCGTCATTCGGTGCGTCTACTTCGGGCCCAACAATTTCAGTGATTCCTGAGAAGACTTTAGGTAACGCACCCTGACCTACAACGTCTCTTAAGTGGATGAATGTGTCACGTACTTGATTTGGAACGAGCGAATCTAATGTCGTAACAACCTTTGATTGCTGCACCAAAGTAGTGGTCTGTGTTGTCGGGAGCATCGCGACCGCGCTAGCAATAATCCAAACAATGACGGCCAAGGCCAATACGTTAAGTCCAGCTCCTGCCGCTCGATCAACGTATTTCACTGGAGTCCAAGTAATGGCAGCACGCAGCATTCGACCAAGCATTGAGGCCAAGGTTTGACCAAGAAGTGCTGAAATTAATACTGCAGCAATGAGTACCAGTGCGCGAACAATGCCCTCACTGAAGTACGAAGCGACAATGTCTGGCAATACCAGCGCTGCCAAAATTCCACCACCCAGAAATCCGGCGAAAGACAACAACCCAGCAACGAACCCTTGCCGCCAACCAGCCCATGCAAAAACTAATACGGCTCCTACGAGCACCCAGTCGACAACATTCATTGCGATTTCACGCCCGGCCCATTGTTTTTACCAGTGCTTGCGCCACTTCTGGATCAGTTGGTCCTTCGCCATACGAAGGGCACCATTTCGCAATGGTGCAAGCACCACATGCAGGTTTACGAGCATGACACCGTCGTCGTCCATGCCAAATAACGAGTTGCGATGCTTTGGTCCAATCCTTCTTTGGCCAAAGCTCCATCAGATCGCGCTCGACCTTTACCGGATCAGTTTCGGTGGTCCACCCCAACCGCTTGCAAAGACGCAACATGTGAGTATCGACAGTGATACCGGGCAATCCAAAGGCTTCGCCCAGCACCACGTTTGCGGTTTTACGCCCAACCCCGGGCAATGTGACGAGTTCTTCTAGTGTTTTGGGTACTTCGCCGCCAAAGCGGTCACAAAGTTGCTGTCCTATGGCCTGCAGGGTTGCCGACTTGGCTCGATAGAAGCCAACTGGGTGAATAATTTCCTCTAAATCAGCCGCTCGTGCCCCGGCGAAATCAGCGGCGAAGTGGTACTTCCCAAAGAGTGCTGGGGTCACTTTATTCACCCGAACATCGGTGCTTTGGGCGCTGAGAACGGTTGCAACCAGTAATTGCAACGGATTTGTGAAGTCCAATTCGCATTTAACATCGGGATATTGAGCTTCCAAAGCCTTGTAAATTGAACGGAATCGCCGCTTTTGTGCTGCCGAATCCGTCATAGGCACAGCGTATGGGTGCGATAGGCACGAGGGTGTGTACCGGGTCACCTCGTTTATAGGTCAGAATGGTCCTGTGGATGAAATGACGGTAATGAGCGCCCCGCTTTTCGCAGCTCTGGATGTTGAAGGAGCTACTGCACTTCGCGCCTCTCTCGTAGAGCGCAGTGTTGTCAAGGGAGAGGTCTTGTTCGCCGAAGGCGAGCCCGGCGATCGTATGTACGTCATTGTTGACGGCAAGGTCAAGCTTGGCCAGACCTCAGGTGATGGTCGGGAGTCACTGCTTGCAGTGCTTGGACCGGGCGAGATGTTTGGCGAACTGAGTTTGTTCGATCCAGGTGTTCGCACCTCAACAGCAACAGCACTGACCGATGCCATCGTGCTTGGTCTAGGCAACGATCAGCTTCGCCCTTGGCTTGCAGGTCGCCCAGAAGTAGCAGCTGCATTGCTTCAGGCACTGGCTCGTCGGCTTCGTCGCACCAATGAAGCGATGGCTGACCTTGTATTCTCCGATGTTCCCGGCCGTGTTGCTAAAGCACTTATGGAACTCGGTGAAAAGTTCGGCACCATCTTGCCTGACGGCTTGATGGTCACCCATGACATGACGCAGGAAGAACTGGCACAGCTCGTTGGAGCTTCTCGCGAAACCGTGAATAAGGCTCTGGCTGACTTCGCGCAACGTGGCTGGATTCGACTTGAATCACGTCAGGTATTAATCCTCGACGTCGAGCGCCTGGGCAAGCGGGCTCGTTAAATCCTCGTCTGTGGTGAACTCACCTAGATGCTTTAAGTACGCCAACTGAGCTTTGACTGATTGCCTTGCTGCACCTTTTAACTTCTCAGGTGTATCGGCATACACGATGTCTAAAACATCCGATGATGTAATGGCTCCGGCTTTTACCACCGCTCGAACTTCAGCAAGGCGAGCAATGCGGTGCTCAATATAGGAATTTAGAATGTCATTCGGGCCTGAAAGAGCTGGCCCATGCCCTGGCAATAGCCACGAAATACCATAGGTAACAACCTGTTCTTTCAATCGCTCTAAACTCTCAAAGTAAGCACCAAGATCACCATCTGGCATGGTTATGACCGCAGTACCTCGGCCCAGCACCGTGTCTCCGGTCAGCAGCGTGCCGTCGTGCGGTAGCAAAAAACTCATGCTGTCCAAGGAATGGCCGGGGGTGGCTAATACCCGAAGTTCGGTTTCGCCGATTGTGATGACATCGCCATCCTTTAAGCCCTCATCACCAAGTTGGAACTTTGGATCCAGCGCGCGCACCTTGGTTTTGGTGAGTTCCGCCAAAGATTTCGCACCTGCAGAATGATCTGAATGCCCATGAGTCAAGATCACTTGACCTACCTCGCAGTCGCGAAGTTCTGCAGCAGCAAGGATCGCTTTGAAATGGCTCTTCTCGTCTGGTCCAGGATCAATCACTATGCACTTGGAAGTGTTGGGAACATGTAGCAACCAAGTGTTGGTGCCATCAAGGGTCCAAGCTCCAGCGTTGTGGGCCAAAACGCATACAGCACTTGGTGTTACTGATCCACCCTCCCAATCATCGCGGGAACCGATGTAGGGAAGTGGGCGCCCACTCATGTTCTCTCCCGCGCTTCAACAGGCGGTACAGGTCGATCAAGCTCTAGTACTTCACCCGTGCGGTCATGCACGATCGCCCAATGTTCGCGGCCATCTTCATCGATATGCAAACGGTCCATTCGCGGCACAATCATGCGAGCATCCGTTTCAGCGACCAACGATGCAATCTGCGAGTGTTCTAACAGATGCACAAGCGCCGCTCGAGTAGGTGCCATGAGCAGCATATTTCCCTGATCTGCTTGCGTAATTGCGTCAGCTGGCGCTATCCATTGGGCCTCTACCGCTTCGGTCCCGTGCGGCTCTGCCGTTTGATCTTGCGGCATATGGGCTATGAAAAACCGCACGTCATACCGCAACTTCTCCCATTCGGGAGTGACCCAATGGTCTAGAAGCACCAAGGAGTGCGGGTCCAACACAACTCCCGCTTCTTCTTCTAGTTCGCGCACCGCGCAAATGAGAAGTCCGCGCGTCTCGTCGAGATCCGCACTCATTCGTACTGAGAGGGAGGCCAACGTCGCGTCTTCAATTTCAAGTGCTGCGCCTTGCTCAAAATCCTGCGGATCAAGTCGTCCGCCAGGAAATACATAGGCATTTGCCGCGAATGCCATAGTGCTTGCCCGACACATCATGTAGGTCTGCAAACCCTGTTCATTCTCACGAAGCAACAGAACAGTTGCGGCCGAACGTGGCGGCACCGGTTGCCAATCTGCGGCACCGGTTGCCAATTCTCGAGCTCGTTGTAGCGAGTACTCGGGAAATCCGTCAGGCACTACTCGGTGACCTCGACAATGAGTTCAACCTCAACAGGGGCATCAAGTGGAAGTGCAGCCACGCCAAGTGATGACCGTGCGTGAACACCCTTGTCGCCAAAAGCTTGCAACAAGACGTTGCTTGCTCCGTTGACCACAACTGGTGCCGAGACGAACTCCGGCACGCTGGCAACAAAGCCCGTGACCTTCACGACTCGAACGACCTTCTCGAGATCGCCAATGAGTCCCTTGATGGCCGCGATGCCATTGAGGGCACAAATTTTTGCGAGCTCATGAGCCTCTTCTGGAGTAACTGTGCCACCCACTTTGCCGGTCATTGGCAGTTCACCGTTGACCATTGGCAACTGGCCTGACAAGAAAATCAGGTTCCCAGTGCGCACTGCCGGCACATAGGCCGCGACGGGCACAGCAATCTCAGGAAGGGTCAGGCCGATCTCGGCCAAACGACTTTCAACACTCATGAAGATTCTCCTTAACCAGCTAGCGGACGCTTGAAATACGCCACAAGTTGTTCAGCATTTTGGCCAGGCACGACCTGCACTAATTCCCAGCCGTCAATACCCCAGTTGTCAAGGATTTGCTTGGTGGCGTGGATCAGGAGCGGAGCGGTGGCGTATTCCCATTTGGTCATGTTCTGACCCTAGCGATAGCGACCTGCGCGCGTTGCGGCTCCTCGGATTACGCTGGAGTTATGGTCAATTGGTCGGGTACCGCGCTGCATGTGGTTTCCGGCAAGGGTGG
>JBIIAA010000076.1:0-9873 GCA_044240165.1 Candidatus Nanopelagicales bacterium | reverse complement strand
CAGTTCGCACGGCAACGAGATCTGTGGGTTCGGACACCACTTCGAAGGATTCACCTAGATCAATGAGGTCTTCAGCTCCGGCGTCAAGCACCGTCATGAGGAGATCGTCTTCAGCCACACCGCCAGCCTTCGGAACAATGACGACACCCTTGCGATGAAAGAGATAGGAGACTGAACCCGGGTCAGCCATCGAACCACCGTTGCGACTCATCGCAACGCGTACTTCAGAGGCTGAGCGGTTGCGATTGTCAGTCAAGCATTCGATCAGGACAGCGACTCCGCTTGGCCCATAACCTTCATACATGATGGTTTGGTAATCAACACCGCCAGCTTCCATGCCCGCTCCACGCTTAACAGCGCGCTCAATATTGTCCAACGGCACTGAGCTCTTACGTGCCTTCTGCATCGCGTCGTACAACGTTGGGTTGCCTTCAACATCTGGTCCACCTGAACGAGCAGCAACTTCAATATTTTTAATGAGCCGGGCAAACAACTTTGCGCGACGACCATCGATGACGGCCTTCTTGTGTTTGGTGGTAGCCCATTTGGAATGGCCGCTCATGCGTACTGCCTCACTATTTCGACGAAGGTTGCATGGATTCGTATGTCACCGGTCAATTCGGGGTGAAAAGACGTGGCAAGCAAAGGACCCTGCTGAACAGCCACAATCGTACCGGCCCGAGGGCCCTTAGCGATGGTGGACAGGATTTGTACATCTGGGCCAACTTCGTCAACCCAGGGTGCTCGAATGAAAACGGCAGGAAATGTGACTCCGCCAATCCCCTGAACTTCAAGATCCATTTCGAAGGAATCCACCTGGCGACCGAATGCGTTTCGGCGCACTGACATATTTATGCCACCAATGAACTCCTGATCGGCCCTGGCATCTGACACTTGATTAGCCAACATGATCATTCCGGCGCATGAGCCAAACATGGGGAGCCCACTTTTACGAGCATCTCGAAGCGGTTCAAGCAAACCGTCATGGATTGCTAATTTAGACATCACCGTTGATTCCCCACCGGGGATAACTAGACCGCTTACCGCCTTGAGGTCATTGAGGCTATTGACTGCTATCGCCTGCGCTCCAGCTGCAGTCAGCGAACCAAGGTGCTCTCGAACCCCACCCTGGAGGGCAAGAACCCCAATAATCGGGGCCGAGCTCACCAGCCCCGATCCTCCAGGCGATGGTGAACAGGAATATCGGCGACGTTGATGCCAACCATGGCTTCACCAAGTCCGCGCGAAACTTCAGCAATCACATCAGGCTCGTTGAAGTGCCGTGTGGCACGAACGATTGCCTTCGCGCGACGCAAAGCATCTTCGTTGCTGGCCACCCCAGATCCGGACTTAAAGATCCCTGAACCAACAAACACACCATCGGCACCAAGCTGCATCATCATCGCTGCATCTGCAGGAGTCGCAATGCCACCGGCGGTAAAGAGCACAACCGGAAGGCATCCGAGCTTTGCAACTTCGACGACGAGATCGTAAGGGGCTTGGAGTTCCTTAGCTGCTACGTAGAGTTCGTCTTCCGCCATATTGGAAAGGCGATTGATTTCTTTACGAATTGTGCGCATGTGCGTCACGGCGTTAGAAACATCACCGGTGCCTGCTTCACCCTTAGAGCGAATCATGGCAGCGCCTTCATTAATGCGGCGTAATGCCTCACCAAGGTTTGTTGCACCACAGACGAAAGGAATTGTGAACTTCCACTTGTCGATGTGATTGGTGTAATCAGCTGGGGTCAACACTTCAGATTCATCGATGAAGTCAACGTTGAGTGACTGGATGACCTGAGCCTCCACGAAATGGCCGATCCTTGCTTTGGCCATCACCGGGATAGACACAGCCTTGATGATGCCATCGATCATGTCCGGATCAGACATGCGCGAGACGCCGCCTTGGGCTCGAATATCGGCAGGTACGCGCTCCAGCGCCATAACAGCAACTGCGCCAGCATCCTCGGCGATTTTCGCTTGCTCAGGCGTGACCACGTCCATGATGACGCCGCCCTTGAGCATTTCAGCCATACCCCGCTTGACGCGATTAGTACCGACTAATGGCTCTGCAGACACGTGCACCACCCCTAAAGATTTACCGAATATCGGCCTTGACGGACTTCTATCGTAGGGGCGACGACCCCAAGGGTGAAACTTGAGTGGTCATGCCCCTAAGTAGGTGAGGCCCTCGGGCGTGCGGTCTTGCATTTCCCAGAGCTCTGGCAGCGCAGTGTGACCGGCTAGATGGAACCAATTCACAAAGTAGTTATCGCGAATCCGTAGGCAAGCAACCACCGCGTCATTGAGAAAGCGACGAGAAAATTCTACTCGGCGAATAGCTGCGGATAATTCATCGAGAAGTTCTTCGATCGCCGGATCCTGCCGCAACAAGGCCACTTCATCGGGGTCATCCAATGCCACAATGAGCACTTCCGAAAGGGCTGACTCAACGCTCACCCGCACCTCAAGGCTCGCGTCGGTGGCTAAGCGAGCATCATGCGCAACTTCTGCCAGGATCTCCGAAGATGCCGGATCAAGTACCCCTGCCACTGATAATTCGATCGCGATAGACGATCTCCGCAATAGTTGCGCGTCAAGAGCAAATGTTGCTGTTTCAATGCGCCGGTGAAGGCGATCCAAGCGACCGGCAGTGGTGCTCAAATACCAACCAACTAATGCCAACACGATGAGCGTGACAGCGACCCAAGTCCAGTTCATGTCAGCGAAGCCCCGGAATTCCGGTGCTGAGGCGACCAATAATTTGTCCGCGCAGATCTTCGGTCACTCGATCATCCGAAACGGTGACACTTTCATACACAGCGAGCACATCATCAACAACCCGTTCCCAATCAAATCTCATGACCCGTTGCAAACCCGAAGACAGCAACATAGAGCGGCGGTCGGGATCTCCAAGCAGCGAGATTGCTTGCACAGCTAAGTCAGCACTGTCTTCATTTCTAAACATCGCGCCTGCTTTGCCACCGTCCAGAACCCTGCTGAACGCTGGTAGATCAGACGCTAATACTGCGGTGCCAGCTGCCATTGCTTCAATCAGAACGATGCCGAATGATTCGCCCCCTGTGTTGGGAGCGACGTATACATCTGCGGAATGAAGCGCTGCGATTTTTTCTTCCTCATTGAGTCTGCCAAGAAATACCACGTGGTCGAGCACCGAGTCAGGAACCCCTTTGGATATTTCATCAATGTCACCGGGTCCCGCAATGAACACCTGCACATTAGGAACGCTCTCAATTATCTGAGGAAGGGCATCGAACAAAACCGATAACCCCTTGCGAGGTTCCTCAAGTCGGCCGAAAAACAAAAGGCTCGGCACTAACGCATCGAACTGTGGATGCCTCACCCCGGTTTGGAAGGCTTTTACTCGCACTCCGTTTGGAATTAATACGGCATCCCCGCCAAGATGCTTGACGAGGGTGTGTCGCGCATCCTCGCTCACGGCTATTCTTCCACTCACCTTTTCCATAGCGGTTTGAACGATTCTGTTCATACTCGCCAACACGCGCGATCGCGGAATTGATGAGTGCCACGTTGAAACAATTGGTCCGTCGGCCACCCAAAGCGTTAATAGCGAGAGGCCGGGCGCCATGGGCTCGTGCACGTGAACAAGGTCAAAATCGTTTTCCTGAATCCACTTGCGGACCTGCCGGGTGGCTCGAAGACCGAAATTCAACCGGGCAACAGATCCGTTGTAGCGGATAGAAACCGGCTTGCCGCCATTCGTGACTTCGCCGTCACGAATCGAACTTGGATCGTCAACCGGGGCCAAAATATCCACGTAATGCCCACGCGCTCGTAATTCAAAAGCGAGGTCTGCAACATGTGAGCGCACTCCACCAGGTGAATCCCAGGCATAAGGGCATACCAGACCTATGCGCAGAATCTCAGGACTCATTTCCATACCTGCTGCAACACATGCCAATCCTGTGGATTCCTCCTGATGGCGTCACCCAAATTATCTGCGAGTTTTTGAGTCATCGTTTGCATCTGCAACTGTCTGTCTTGACTTGGGTCACCCAATATTGGCTCGTATATGTGTCCTCGACAAATTTCACCGTCATACCAAAGCCCAATTGGCAAAATCGCAGCTCCTGTCATCAAACTTAATAATGCCGGCCCCGCTGGAATCGTTGCAGGGGCACCCAGAAACTCGACGGAAAGACCGTTCCCACCAATATCTCGATCCCCAAGCAGTGCAACCATCCCGCCAGATTTTAAAACCCTGGCAAGGGAACGAATGACGTCGGGTTCTCCGAGCGGAAAAACTTCCATACCTAAGGTTTGGCGATATTTTAGGAACAGGTCATACATTGCTTCAGGTTTCAACCGCTCGGCAACTGACGCAAGTCCTCCGTAGCGGTCAGCTGCCCAGGCTCCACCAAGATCCCAATTGGCCAAATGACCGGGGACCATAATTACGCCGTTTCCCGCAGCCATGTGCGCATCCATGATTTCCACATTGTCGATAATGAAAACTTCGCGCACTTCTTCCACGGACAACGCTGGAAGCCGAAAGACTTCCAACCAGTAACGAAGGTAACTTCTCATCCCTGCATGAACGAGCGCTTCCAATTCAATTGCAGATGAGTCTGGTCGCACTTGGAGCAAATTTGAACGTAGCTGCTGCACTCCCTTGCCATTTTTCTTGTACGTGCGGTCAGCAATCCGCGCAAAAACGGGCACAGCCACAGCTTTAGGTGCAAACCTAATTCCTTGCCAAGCTGCTCGAAATGCAGCTGTAGTCAAAGTGTCACTTAGACCATTGCTCATGAAAGAAGTTGCCCTCGGACATGAATAATTCGCTGAAAGATGGTGATCACGCCGAGAACACCGATGAGCCATAGTGCAATCGGCAATACGTAGGGAACACCAAAACCAGTAAGGAAGGTCGCGAGCAAAATAATGATGAGTCTTTCTGCTCGCTCAGCAATACCAACATTTGCAGTTGCGCCAACTGCTTCAGCGCGAGCCTTTGCGTATGAAGTAACTTGCCCCGTAACCAATGCCAAAGCTGCGGCGACACCGATCCACACATCATCAACGTTCAATGCATACCAAATGAGTGCACCAAAGATGGCTCCATCGGCTACACGATCCAGGGTCGCATCTAGGAAGTTTCCCCAAGGTCCGCTCGTACCAGCCAAGCGAGCCATCGTGCCATCAAGGAGGTCAGCTAGCGCAAAAAATGTGATCAACAATGGGCCTGCAATGAAATACCCCTGGGGGAAACATACGAGCGCGGTGACAACCGCCGCAAGAGTGCCAAGAACGGTGATCACATCGGGCGAAACATGCAGGCGGATCAATAAACGAGCAGGAGGGAGCAGGATCGCTGAGACGACCTTGCGAGCATCCGCATTGTTCAACACCCACGGAGCCTATCGGGCAAATGCCCCACGAACTGAAGTTCGGTTTGCTTACCCAAGCACTTAACGGGGAGGCTGTCCCCATGACCCACCCTTGGAGCAACGAACGAGTCATCGGCCTCGTCGGCCCCGCGGGTTCAGGAAAGACCTTTCTCCTCAATGCCCTCCTCGGTACAGATCCGGAGGATCTTGAGCGTTTAGCTGACGAAGACCGGTCAGATGAGCCCACAGTTGGCGTCGTTACGTGGCGGGATACCGACATTGCACTGCTAGACAATCTGGATCAAGAAGCCCTGCTCCACGCTGCAGATGCACTGATCTTTGTTATTGCCTCCTGCGATGGGGTGGACGCAGCCACCGCGGATCTCTGGCAACGTTGCGCCGAAGAGGAAATACCGAGATTTGTTGTCATCACGAAACTTGACGATGAGCGCGCCGATATGGATGAGACCGTGTCTGTGCTTCGGCGTCTATTTTCTGATGGTCCCGAACTGATCAGATTGACGATGCCTGTTCTAGATGACGACGAGGCACTTGCTGGCTTCATCGATCTTGCAACGACTCAGATCTGGAACTGGACCACCCCAGAACTCAGCATCATTGAGTCAGATCCAGAGCACGTGGGCTTAATAGCTGAAGCGCGCGAAGATCTGATTTCTGACGTCGCAATGATCAGCGAAGACGACAAACTGACAAATTCAATAATGCTGGGCATGCAACCCTCGATTGATGCGCTCATGTCCGCCTTAGAAGAAGCAAGCATAAACGGTGACGCACAGTTGATCGTTGGTCATGGTCTTCGCGAAAATGATGTCACCGTGGGTACTGAGTTCATTCTGGATCTCATAGTTGACGCGCTACCAGATCCAAGTCTTCGCTTGTGTCCTGTCGTTGCTAGTCCAGATGGAACCGCACAACTTCCAATTGATGCTGATCCAAACAGCGCACTGATCGCTGAAGTTATTCATGCTGACGCCGACGCACTCTCCCTGGTGCGTATCTACTCAGGGCAGCTCGCCGATCAAGTTTTAGCCGACGGAAACGCAATCGTTCGCATCGACGAAGAAACTGCGATGACTTCAAACCTTGTTTGGATTGCCACCGACGTGCCACTCGAGAATTTCATGACACTTTCAAATCCGAATTTCCCATTGATTATTCAAGATATAAACGTTTAATTACCAAGCTTGAGCAAGTAACTCGCGAGTTGATTCAAGCAACTGCGGCATGGTTTTCGTGCCGCCTATTACGGGCATGAAATTCATGTCGCCTCCCCAACGAGGAACCACATGCTGATGTAGATGTGCTGCGATTCCCGCGCCGGCCACACTGCCTTGATTCATCCCGATATTGAATCCATGCGCTCCGGCCACTGCGCGCAAGACTCTCATTGCGGTTTGGGTAAATGAGCCCATCTCTGCAACTTCTTCCGTAGTCATTTCCGTGTAATCGGCGATATGTCGATATGGACAGACCATTAAGTGACCGGAGTTATACGGGTAAAGATTTAAGAGTGCATAAACGGTTTCACCGCGGGCAATAATCAATCCGTCAGCGTCAGACATGCCTGGTGCTCTGCAAAAAGGGCAGTCATCGCCCTCATTTGCATGAGTTGGCTTACCCTCGCCCCTGATGTATTCCATCCGGTGCGGAGTCCAAAGCCGGTCCCAAGGGGTTGTCATCGCCTAAACCTGCACCCTCGATTCAACTGCCGCGACGATTTCTTCGATCGCTGCATCTACGGACACGCCATTATTTTGAGTGCCATCCCGATAGCGAAATGACACTCCCCCTGCGGCAACATCGTCATCGCCAGCAATCAACATGAATGGAACCTTGCTGCGCTGAGCATTACGAATCTTCTTCTGCATTCGATCATCTGAAGTATCAACTTCGACTCGGACCCCACGCGCTCTGAGCTTCGCAGCAACATCCGCTAAATACGTGTTGTGCTCGTCAGTGATTGGAATTCCCACGACCTGCACCGGTGCAAGCCAAGGTGGGAATGCACCGGCGTAGTGCTCTAACAAGACTGCGAAGAATCGCTCAATCGATCCAAAGAGAGCGCGGTGGATCATTATTGGACGTTGGCGTGTGCCGTCAGAGGCCTGATATTCAAGGTCGAAACGCTGGGGCAGCTGGAAGTCGACTTGAATCGTTGACATTTGCCACGTGCGACCAATCGCATCCTTGGCTTGCACTGAAACTTTTGGACCATAAAAAGCAGCGCCGCCCTCATCCAGAACAAGCTCTAGACCTTGCTTTTCGGCCGAAATACGAAGAGTCTCGGTGGCTTCGGCCCACTCTTCATCAGTTCCGATGCTTTTTTCTGGATCCCTCGTTGAGAGTTCAAGATAAAAATCAGTCAGTCCATAATCGCGCAGCAGTTCGAGTACAAAAGTTAGGAGCGAATCAAGCTCTGCGCCCATTTGTTCTTTGGTGCAATAAATGTGCGCATCGTCTTGGGTGAATCCGCGGGCACGTGTTAAACCCTGCACAACGCCAGACTTCTCGTATCTGTACACAGTGCCGAATTCAAAGAGACGTAGGGGCAATTCCCGGTAAGAACGTCCGCGCGAACTGAAAATCAAGTTATGCATCGGGCAGTTCATCGGCTTGAGGTAGTAATCAACGCCTTGCTTTCGCACATGTCCGTCGGCGTCATACTCGGTATCGAGTTGCATCGGTGGATACATGCCCTCGGAGTACCAGTCCAAGTGGCCGGACTTTTCAAATAGTGCACCCTTTGTTATGTGCGGGGTTGTCACGAATTCATAGCCACCTTCTTCGTGGCGCTTGCGGGAGTAATCCTCCATAACTCGGCGCACAACCCCGCCCTTTGGATGGAAGACAGCTAGACCTGACCCAATCTCTTCAGGGAAAGAGAACAGATCCAGTTCAGCACCCAGCCTGCGGTGATCTCGACGTTCTGCTTCTTCAAGAAATGTCAGGTACGCCTTGAGTTCGTCCTTTGACGGCCAAGCCGTTCCATAAATACGTTGGAGCTGTTCATTTTTTTGGTCACCCAACCAGTAGGCAGCGGCGGTGCGCATCAGTTTTATTGCGTTTGTCGGGATGTACCGGGTGTCGGGAACGTGTGGGCCGCGACAAAGGTCGCCCCAGCATCGCTCACCTGTTTTTAAGTTGACGTTGTCATAAATCGTAAGTTCCTTGCCGCCAACTTCCATGACGTCGGCACCACCTTCGCTACCAATAAGCCGCAACTTATAGGGCTCAGATGCGAGCTCCTCAATTGCTTGCTCATCCGTAACAACCCGACGCTCAAAACGCTGACCACTTTTTATGATGTGCGTCATTCGTTTTTCTAATTCGACGAGATCCTCGGGCGTGAATGGCGTCACTACATCAAAGTCGTAATAAAACCCGTCCTTAACCGGAGGACCAATACCCAATTTTGCATCAGGGAAGAGATCTTGTACGGCCTGCGCAAGCACGTGCGCTGCCGAGTGTCGAAGAACGGCCAGACCTTCCGGGGAATCAGCCAATACGGCTTCGACGATGTCGGTGTCCGTGACTTCTGTTGCCAGATCGCGAAGCTCCCCATTGATCCGAGCTACGACCACAGAGCGGTCACCGCCCAATAAATCGAAGGCGGTTGTGCTCATGTGCATCTCCCTTTGTGTTCTAAGCGGCACGCCATACCAAAGCGCACCGTTTGGTGGTCGATGCTGGGTTCGAACCAGCGACCCCTCGCGTGTGAAGCGAGTGCTCTACCACTGAGCCAATCGACCTGAAGTAGCAAAACCCTACCCCGTGAGCGCTATCAGCGTTTATTGGGACATAAACCACCTGCTCAGATCCAGCATTTCGCATCATCAACGTTTAGGCTTGAGTGAAGATCTTTTACTAAGGAGAAAATATGACTAACCCTCGCAATCTGCGAGGCTTGGGTATCCGCATCGCTGCGGCATCTGCCCTCGTTCTCAGCACTGTTGGTATTGCCGCAGTGCCTTCCCAAGCTGTTGGTGGCTGTTCCATCACAAATAATGGCGCTTCAAGCGCAGCTGGCACTGTGGGTGTTCCGCAAATGCTCGATACCAATGCTTGTGTTGGACCGCTCTACGCTAGCTACCAAGGCGGCGGCTCTGACCAGATCAATCTGACAAATACCGGCGTTCTGGGACAAGCGGTGTGGTTCCCATCTCGCACCGGAAATGCAACAGTCACGGATAACAACGGCGGAGGTTCATACTCGTCGAACGTCGCCAAGACTTCAACGCAGTCCACAGTCGATGCCCCAAACACTGCTCAGGTAGGTGTCGCCACCACGATTACCGTCACAGTTCAATCCGCGAGCCCGGGTCATTACCAACCAACAGGCACTGTCACAGTGGTGGATGCCAACGGCGCAACGATCACGACCATGGGATTGACCCCACGTGGCACCGGTACGTCGTATGCCTACTGGCGTTGGACTGCACCTGCCGTTGGCAACTTTGTTTTCAAAGCGATTTACAGTGGTGACT
>JBIIAA010000075.1:0-9962 GCA_044240165.1 Candidatus Nanopelagicales bacterium | reverse complement strand
AGCCCATTCGCACCGTACGATGTGGCGTTATGCCGTCCTTTTCAGTCGTTTCCATGAAAGGCGGCGTCGGAAAAACCTCAGTGACCTTGGGGCTCGCCAGTGCGGCTTGGAGTCGCGGCCACCGAGTACTGGTTATTGACCTCGATCCGCAAGCGAATGCCACGATGGGTTTACGCATCGATGCTCCTACGTTTACCGTCAACGATGTGCTCGCCGATGCTCGTCCTGGCATTGCCGCTGATGCCTTGCAGGTTTCCCCATGGGGCGAGAACGTGCACGCGCTTGCGTCTGAGCGCGCCCTCGAGCATCGCAACACCGTTGAAGGTCGCCACTCTTCCCTGCGTCTGCGAGCTGCACTTGCTAGTTTGCCGCGAACCTATGATCTGGTGATCATTGATTGCCCACCTTCCCTTGGCGAGCTGACGCGTAACGCATTAAGTGCCAGTGAATCTGCCCTCATCGTGACCGAACCAGGCTTCTTTGCCTTGCGCGGCGCTGAACAAGCACTTGAGGCCGTGGAAATTATTCGAAGTTCAACAAATCCGTTGATGAAGACTGAAGCAATCATCATTAACAAGGCCCGGCCATCAGTTGCTGAGCAGCGACAACGCATCGCAGAACTCACCTCAAGTTACGGATCACTTGTCAGCAAGACGTTGGTGCCCGAACGCAATGCCATCCAACAGGCCGAGGCAGCGGGCATGCCAATCCACGCGTGGGAATCACCTGCAGGTATTGAACTCGGAAAAATTTTTGATGCACTGTATGACGAAATCATGCCGGTTCGTTTTTCAACGGAGGTCTCGCGATGAGTAACGATAAGCAAACATTCGATCCGTCCCCGCGGCCTGCACTCACCCGTGCAACCGATGCCGTCTGGCACCCAACCTTGCCGAGAGAACATGAAGAACGAGCGCCTTTGAGTTCAGGCGCGACATCGGACGCAATTCTTGGTCCTAAACATGACAAACTTGTTGAGCTCACAGTTGAAGTGCCTAAGTCGATTCGCAAAGCCCTGCGAAATGGTGCGCTGGAACGTGGTTTGACAGTTGATCAACTCATTACTTTGCTTGCCCGTGATTATTTAAAACGGTAAGCCCCGTGATTATTTGAGCGGTACAGCGCTACGGCGAAAGCCGCTCAATCGCCCACGCAGTTGAATCGTCGAGTTTGCCCCCATTAACCGTGCGATGGAATCGCAACCGGTCGTGCAACCTCGAAGGCCTACCTTGCCAAAACTCAACGGTGGTCGGCACGATCAACCAACCACCCCAAAAATCGGGCATCTGAATGTCATCTGGATAGCGGCGAGAAAGTTCATCGAAGCGGTTGTCCAGGATCGATCGATCAGCAATAACCGTGGACTGTTCACTGACCCAAGCACCGAGCTTTGAATCACGTGGGCGTGAACCGAAATATTCTTGAGCCTCATCACGGCCGATCGGCGCGACCTCACCCACCACGCAAATCTGACGATGCATGGCAAACCAAGGGAATACGACTGAGGCGTGGGGGTTCTCCCAGATTTCCCGACTCTTACGCGACTGTAGATTCGTGTAGAAGATGAAGCCTCGCTGGTCGGCATTCTTGAGCAGCACTGTTCGACTGCTCGGCTGGCCAGACTGATCAGCTGTGGCCAGCACCATGGCGTTTGGCTCTGCTAATCCGGCGACCACAGCGTCTTCAAGCCAGCCCGTGAAAGCCGCAAGGGGGTCAGCTGGCAGGTCGCTCGGCTCGAGGTGACCCTGGTCATAGTGGACTCGAAGATCCGCTAGCCGAGTTGGCGTTGGCTCAGGGTTCTCTAGACTCATACCTGCATCCCACCACGGGAGCGCCTCGCCACAAGCATCTGGAGCGTTCTGTGTCTGACAACATCAAGATTCCTGCCGACCTCTTACCTAATGATGGCCGCTTCGGCGCTGGTCCATCCAAGGTGCGCAAAGAGCAGGTTGATGCCCTCTCCGCGGTCTGGCAGACCTATTTAGGCACCAGCCACCGCCAAAAGACGGTGAAGTCTCAGGTCGGTCGCCTGCGCTCCGGCTTGTCTGACCTATTCGCATTACCTGAAGGCTACGAAGTTGTGCTCGGCAATGGTGGCTCCACAGCGTTTTGGGATGCAGCGGCCTTCGGCTTGATTCGCGACCGCGCACAGTTCCTATCCTTTGGTGAATTCGGCGCGAAGTTCGCAAGCGGCGTTAAAGACGCGCCTTTCCTTGGCGAACCAACCGTCCGTAAATCAGATGCTGGCGACGCGCCAAGCTTCGAAGCTGAAGCCGGTGTCGATGCTTACTGCTCACCACACAACGAAACTTCAACTGGTGTCGCCATTACTCCGAAGCGAGTTGCCGGCGCTGATGCTGACTCTCTAATGATCATCGATGCAACTTCTGCAGCTGGCGGACTGATGGTTGATGCCAAGGAATTCGATACCTACTACTTCGCGCCTCAAAAGAGTTTCGGATCTGATGGTGGCATTTGGTTTGCGCTCATGTCACCTGCTGCAATCGCTCGTGTTGCAGAAATCAAAGCAACCGATCGTTGGATCGCGCCGTTCCTTGATCTTCAAACCGCAGTTGATAACTCTCGTCTGGATCAGACTTACAACACCCCAGCTCTTGCGACCATCCTGATGATGGCTGAGCAGGTCGACTGGTTTAACTCAAATGGTGGATTGAAGTGGTCTGCAGGGCGCAGCGCAGAATCTTCTGGCGTGCTCTATGACTGGGCCGAAGCAAACCCACTTGCTACACCGTTTGTTACGGATCCTGCCAAGCGTTCAGGTGTCGTGGCAACAATCGATATTGATGATTCGATCGATGCCACTTTGATCTGTAAGGCACTACGGGCCAACGGAATTGTTGACACTGATCCATACCGCAAGCTCGGACGCAATCAGCTTCGTGTTGCAGTGTTCCCATCTGTAGAACCAGATGACGTTCGCGCGCTCACTCGTTGTATCGACTACGTAATAACTCAACTGTCGTGACAACGACGCCGGCTAGGCCAAATCGCGATCGACCAACGTGGATCTGTTATTTACAGAATGGGTTCTTCGCTTGGTTTATCTACGCGTTAGGTGCTACGCAGGCGTTACTTCGCGATGAACAAGGCACTTCGCGTTCAATAGCGGCCCTCCACGGAACGTTCTTGGCTCTGGGTAGCTTGGTCGGATCGCTGCTTGCCGGACGTGCCATCTTGCGCTGGGGACGCGGGCTTGTTATGCGAATAGGTGGCATCGGCGCCATCATTGGCATCCTCATCTATACGACGCCGAATGGTGCATTTCCTGTCACATTGACAGGCGCATTTATTGCCGCGATGAGCGGTTCTTTTTTTATCTCTGCACTGAATGCCTTTGTTATGGATCATCAGGGTGACGCTGGGCCTAGCTCGCTCCTTGAAGCCAGTGCTTTCGCGGCTTTCCTTTGCATCTTGGCCCCACTTGCTGTTGGAGTTATGACTGGCACAGTTTTGGGCTGGCGTGCCGGAATATGGGTCGCGGTTGTCGCATTGATAATCATCGAAGTACTTCGTGGACGAGATCTCTCTGCCTACCGCACTGATGCCAGCGAGCTCGCTCATGAACTTCATGACAAGATGCCAAAAGAGGTCTACTGGAGTCTTGGGCTGTTCATGTGTTTTGTGGCAACTGAATTCTCAATGATGTTTTGGAGCGCCGATCTTCTGCGTGAGCGCTGTGGCTTCTCAGCTGGCGCTGCAGCATCTTCGCTCGGTGCGATCACTGGCGGAATGCTGATAGGTCGACTCGTTGGTGCCCGACTAGCTGAGCGGGTGTCTGCTGATCGACTTCTTCGGGCTGCTGTTGTGCTTTCACTGTTCGCCTTTGCCCTAGCTTGGGCATTCACTTGGTGGCCTGCGGTTATTTTGGGACTCGCTCTGGGCGGTATTGGTCTCAGCGTTCAAGCACCGCTTGGTATTGCCCGAGTCATGCAGGTCGCAAACGGACTTACCGACCGAGCTTCGGCCCTTGCACTTGTAGCTGCAAGCGTCGCCGTTGCCACAGCTCCAATTGCTCTTGGTGTACTTGCAGACCATATTGGCGTTCACCTGGCCTTCTTGATGCTGCCAGCGTTACTTGCTATTGCTCTGGTCATCCTGCTCGTGAAGCCAGTCGCTGCGAAAGAAAAGAACGAACTTCAGCCAGTCTGAGGAATCAACCTGACGTGAATTTTAGTCGAGTGTGAATTTCAGTCGGACTTCGGAATTTCAACTCGCAACAATCGCTGGTCACGTTCGCTGGCTATGAGCAGCGCCTTGCCATCACTGGTCCAGGTAACTGCCTCACCTTGCAACTGCCCAGGCAAGTCGAACGTGACGCGAGATCTCCCGGGTGGAAGACCCGAATAGATCGTCGCATCGAAGTAGGTTCGTAGCACGTAGCGATCGCCTTGTGGTGAAACGGCACCGTCAGTGATGAGTCCACCTTCAGTGCGCAAATTCTTCGCTACATTGGTGGATCGCAATGGGCTGGGCAGTGAATACAAACTTCCGTGTGCAAGTTGTTTGGTTACTACCCACAACTGGGGCGAAAACGGACTAGCAAGCAGCGTCTCTGCGTTATGTGGGACATCTGGATACGTCACTCGATAAGTACGCGCACGCACCTGCTGTGATTTCAAGTTAGATGGCTCGCGAATTTTAAGAATTTCAACATACGGCCACGAGTCTTGGTTGTCGCCAATATCGCCGAGCCAAATTACATTGCGTCCTTGCGCATCTTTGCCAACGGTGATGGCTTCATAGTCACGAGCCCTAGCGCCAGAGATTGTGAAAGTCGCCTTGGTCTTGCACGTTGTTTCATCTACCGCATAAATCCTCGGGCCCCCAGAGGAGTCATTATGTAGATACAGCACTCCCGGGAACTGCTCTGATCGCGTGATCCCGCTGATCTCGTCAAAACGTGAATCGTTGAACGTGCATTGCACTTTCCAGGGGGGAACAGCAGCGCTGGCTGGTACCTGGCCCAGCAGGATGAGTGCCGGGAGTAAGAGAAATGAAAAAAGTCGGGTCATGAGCCGACCAGCGCCGCCACCACCACCACTGCGACAAGTGATGCGAGCACCACAAGGGTGATGATGCGGCGGGCTTTAGGACTCATGACCCGACCTTAAAGGTGACTAGCTACCAATCCCAAACAGCTGCTGGATTGGGTTGATCGCGAAGTAGACCACGAAGGCCATCGACACTACCCACATCAACCAATTGATCTCCTTGGCCTTGCCCAGCGCGAGCTGGATAACAACCCATGACACAAACCCTGCACCGATACCGATGGTGATTGAGTAGGTGAACGGCATCAAAGCGATCGTCAAGAAGGCCGGGATGCCAATCGAGTAATCAGTGAAATCGATATGACGAATTTGCGTCATCATCAAGAAACCAACGATTACCAAAGCAGGCGTAGCGGCTTCATAAGGAATGACCGTTACCAATGGCGAGAAGAACATCGCAATAAGGAACAGCAAGCCGGTAACAAGTGAGGCAATACCTGTTCGGGCACCTTCACCGATACCTGCAGCAGATTCGATGTAGGCAGTGTTACTCGAAACCGATGCAGCACCACCAGCAACTGCAGCCAGTGAGTCAACAACCAAGATGCTCTCAAAATGCGGAATCTGACTCTTGTCATCAAGAAGTTCAGCTTCGGTCGCAAGACCAAAGGCTGTTCCCATCGTGTCGAAGAAGTCACTGAGCATCAGCGAGAAAATCGCCAAGATCGCTGCAATTACACCGATAGATTGAAAACTACCGAAGAGGTTGAACTGCCCGATTAATCCGAGATCTGGTGCCGCCGCGACACTGTCCGGAAGTTTTGGAACGTTCAAGCCCCAGCCCAGTGGATTGTCTGCAGATCTCGCACCGACACCAGCGATTTTTTCGATCACGATTGCGATAGCAGTTGTTGCCAAGATCGAAATAAGGATCGCGCCCTTGATTTTCTTCACTAACAAAATGATCGTAATCAAGAGACCAATCACGAAAGTGAAAATTGGCCAGCCTTGCAGTTGACCAAAGAATCCGAAACTCACAAGGGGAACGCCAGCGCGCACAATGCCTGAGTCAACGAGTCCGATGATGGTGATGAACAAACCAATACCAACGCCAATGGCGTACTTGAGTTGTTCAGGCACCGCAGTGAATACGGCTGAACGGAAACCGGTGAGTACCAAGAGCAAGATCAACAGACCTTCGAGAACAACAAGGCCCATGGCATCTGCCCAGGTCATTTGTGGAGCAAGGGTGAAGGCAACGAAGCCGTTCAGCCCAAGACCAGCAGCGACTGCCATTGGGAATCGACCGATGGCACCCATCAGGATGGTCATCAACCCAGCAACAAGTGCTGTTGCTGCTGTCACCATCGTGATGGCTTGAACCACATCAGTTGTTTCACCAATGAAGTTGCCGTTTATGTCCTTGGCTGTGCCAATGATGAGTGGGTTCAATACAACGATGTAGGCCATGGTGAAGAAGGTGACAAATCCACCACGGATTTCACGGCTGTAGTTGGAACCGCGGGCGGACATTTCAAACCAGCGGTCAAAACTAGATTTCGGTTCGTTTCCTTCAAAGCTAGATTTTGGTTCAGTTGCGAGTGACATGCACCCTCCAGATCGGGTTGATGATTGGCCGGACACTAGCGCGAGATGGCATGATTGCGTCGGACATTGGAAAGGTCGCCGAATGAGTCGAACAAGCGCTTACCGCGCCGAGCCTGGGTCTGTTGCCTCTGCTCAGGTTGCTTTGCGAGTGGGAACCCTTGCGTGGATAGGTGCAGGAGCGGCTGGATCGCTCATTGTTCAATCACAAAACGGAAATATCACTCACTGGCTGGCGATGTGCGCCATTGGAGTCGTGAGCGGAACCTTGGGATTAGTTTTCTTGAAACGTAAAGCCCAAGGTCGCTAAAACTCAGGAATGACCGAGGTCGCCGGCTTCATCTGGAAGGGCGATTGCTTCAATTTCAACTGGGGGTTCAACCAAGATCTCCGAATGGGCCCCGCAGCCAAAGTCCAAACTCACCACTCGGCCATCAGCTGCACCAAGTTCATTTGCACAGATCCCGAATGCCTGACCGACAGGACCACCCAGCGTCACCAAGAATCCACATGTTGAACATTCATGGGCCGCATTGCGGGCCATCGCTGTTTGTGGGCCAGTGTCGCCGGCATGCCACCGCAAAGTTGCCTCATCGCGCCCAATAGGAGAGAGCACCCGAACACGGCCAAGACCTAGCTCCCATTGACCTGGAGTAAGGGGTGCAAGCGAAGCCACGCCTTCAAGCTCGTCTTCACCTGTGAGGCCGGCGACCAAGCGCTTATCGTCGGCTGCAGTCGGCAAAATATCGCCTACACCCAGATCCCCAGCCTGAATCCGCTCTGCCCATGGCACCCAAGCCGGGGCCGTTAGCGCCTGCTCCCCTGGCATCAGCACGACATCGTTCACCGTTGCAACCTTGGCCCGTGAAGCGCGAACCAGCACAACAGCCCAGTTCCAACCCAAGTAGGCCGGATTTAGGCAAACAAAAAGGTGTGTAGCAATGCGATCCGCATCCATTGCGGACCCCTGGTACTCGCCAACGAACTCTGAACCAACTTCTTCAACCAAAGCTTCACGAGCGAAGGCTTGAGCGTCAAGAAGTAGGGGATCAGGTTTGATCTCTGCTGGAGTACGAGAGGTGTTCACCTGACGATTCTCGCGTACTCGGAGCCGCGAACGAACCCCCGGGGCCGAGAAGCGCACAAACCCATAGGCTCGGAGCGTGCTGAACAACTCCCAGAGTGACGTTCCTCATGAACATTAGTTTTGATCTGGCAATCGCAGCAACAACATTCGTCGTCATTTTCTTAGCCGAACTTCCCGATAAAAGCTTCATCGCCTCGTTGGTTCTGGCAACTCGCTTTCGGCACTTGTATGTCTGGATCGGGGTGAGCGCAGCCTTCTTCGTCCAATGCTTGATCGCGGTGACAGCTGGCGGTTTTATCGCACTGCTGCCCCAAGCACCTGTACTTGCTGTGACAGGCGCGTTCTTTGCCATTGGCGCGATCGTGCTGATTCGCGGCGGTTTGAAGTCGCGAGCAGAAGAGGCCGCCGAAGAAGCTGCTGAAGAGTCCGAAGTACTTTCTAAGGTTGGCGACCAGCCGGTTGAATCTGCACGAAAAATTATCCTGACCAGTTTCGTCGTCATCTTCGCTGCCGAATGGGGCGACCTCACCCAGATTTTTGCCGCAGCACAAGCTGCAAAAACAGGTCAACCATTCACTGTGTTCATCGGCGCTTGGTTGGGACTCATCACTGTTGCTGGGTTAGCAGTGGTGCTTGGGCGTTGGCTGCAAAAACGCATTCCACTTTCACGCGTGCGAATTGCGTCTGGAATCGTGTTGTTGATCTTGGCAGTGTGGACCGCCAGCGAATTTATTCAAGCTCTCTAGTCTGACTCTCAAGCCACCGAGCAGTCCAAGATGAACGACCTAGGCTAGATATCTAGATCGTTTGCAACTGCGCGCAGCACTGCAGCAGTCTTTTGTGCCATCGCATCAGGTGGGTATTTACCGCGCTGCAACTGGGTGGCTACCCCATCAAGCAATTTGATGAGATCTTCCATGATTGCGGCGAGATCGTCAGCGGGCTTGCGGCTGCTCTTCACTACCGATGGAGTAGGTCCGATGATCTTTACTGACAGCGCTTGCTTGCCGCGCTTGCCATCAACGATTCCGAATTCAATCTTGGTCCCTTGCTTGAGGGCAGTGACGCCAGCGGGCAGCGTTGACACATGCACGAACACGTCTTCACCGTCATCGGATGCAACAAATCCGAATCCTTTTTCCGCGTCGTACCACTTCACAGTTCCCGTAGGCATGGAATAAGGGTACTAAGCGACCTATAAGCGGGCCTCTCTTGGGTTACTTACGTCACTTTCACCAGCGTGATGAGGGACCAAACCTGCAAGGCCTGATCAGATAACCGCCCAATCCCGGGGATGGGTACCTCAACATCCTCGAACACCGCAGTGCCGCAGATTTCCAAGACCATTTCAAGGTCATTGAGTTCCCGTACGCGGAGTTCAAGTTCCAACTCCACTGCTACCCGCCCTGAGGTGGCCACACCGCCAACCAGGAGTGGATCAACTCCGGCGGGACCAGAACCCACAAACAGCAGTTCTTTGGCGCCATAGCTCGACAGGAAGGCTCCTGCGCCCAGATCTAGCAGGAAGCTGCCGGACTTCAGTCGATCAAGTCCGACCGTCATGGTGAAAACGGCTCCGGCGGTATCAATGGTGAGGTCTGCGGAATCAATCGGCGCTCGCAGATTCAACGTCTTGCCCTTAACTTCGGACGTCAATTCCAAAATTACCGCCGCCTGGGTCATGGCCCATGCTCCAGCTTTAATCACCTTCAGACCCTATGTAACTTTTGGGCTAATCTTCGCAATAACTTCCGCACCCGCTGCCTTGGCCGCGCCAACCACGCCTCCATCATCGAGCACCACGGCGAATATCGATACGTTCCCCAGCCCAAAGATCATCTGGAAGCTCACCCTGATTCAAGGCAAGCCAGTGATCAAAAACATTCCTCATCCAAGCAGCCCAGATAGTGAGCTCGAACTCTTTGGTGCCAAGCTCTCTGATCAATCAGGGAAGGCAGTTGGCCTACTCCAAGGATCCATCATCACCGTGGATGTTCTTTCCAAACCAACAGAAGATGTTCTTCGCAAGCGTTCGCTCACCTTCATACTGCCTGGCGGACACATCCAGGCTGAGGGTTCTACTTTTTACCCATTGAACGCAAAAGAGATTGTTGCTAATCGCGCAACACGCATCGCGATCGTGGGTGGCACCGGGAAGTTTGTCGGTGCGAGCGGGCAGGTTGTCACCACTCGCCTTCCTGACGGCACGTACACACAAACCATCGAGTTGGTTCGTTACTAATTAGGCAAAGGACTTT
>JBIIAA010000175.1:0-2826 GCA_044240165.1 Candidatus Nanopelagicales bacterium | reverse complement strand
CAGTTCGCAAGGGCCAGCCAGTTAAGGTTCTCGGACAGGGCGATATTGAAGTAGCCATCAAGGTAAGCGTAGATGCGTTTTCCTCAGTTGCGCGCGACAAGATCGTCGCCGCAGGTGGGACCGTCACCGAGATTTAAGCAGGAGGCACAGTGCACATCAGTGCGTTCGGGGATGCCCTGCGTACACCGGATCTTCGCAGGAAGATTCTGTTCACCCTTGGTCTTCTCGCAATTTTCCGTCTTGGGTCCGTAGTACCGACTCCAGGCGTGGACTATTCAGCCGTACAACGCTGTATTGACGTTGTCCAGGGTAACTCGGTGTACGCGCTCATCAACCTCTTCAGCGGCGGCGCATTGCTGCAATTGTCGATCTTTGCGCTGGGCATCATGCCGTACATCACTGCAAGCATCATTTTGCAGTTGATGACGGTCGTTATTCCGCGCCTTGAAACTCTGAAAAAAGAAGGCCAAGCTGGTCAGGCCAAAATTACGCAATACACGCGGTACCTAACTATCGCGCTTGCGATTTTGCAGTCGACAGCAATTCTTTCCCTTGCCAGGTCACCAGGTTCGCTGTTCAGCGGCTGTAACGAAGAAATCATCCCTAACCAAGGAATCTGGATCATCTTGGTGATGGTGCTTGCGATGACAGCGGGCACTGCGGTGATTATGTGGTTTGGCGAACTTATCACTGAGCGCGGTATCGGTAACGGTATGTCGCTGTTGATTTTCACTTCAATCATTGCCACCGTGCCTTCGCAGTTTGCATCCGTGTGGGGAAGCAAGGGCGCCTTGACGTTCGCCTTCACGCTCGCTGTCGGAGTTGCAGTGATGGCACTCGTGGTATTTGTTGAGCAAGCTCAGCGACGCATTCCAGTGCAATACGCCAAGCGCATGGTTGGCCGGCGAATGTATGGGGGCACTTCCACCTATATTCCACTGAAGGTCAATATGGCTGGTGTTATTCCAGTTATTTTTGCTTCGTCGATGCTCTTTATTCCGACGCTGTTTGTTCAGCTCACGGGTAGCACATCTGGTTGGGCTATGTGGGTGCAGCAGAACTTTGGCACTGGCACAGGTTCGGTCTATCTATTGACCTACTTCATTCTCATCGTCTTCTTCTGCTATTTCTACGTATCGATTACGTTCAACCCAGTTGAAGTTGCCGATGACATGAAGCGCTATGGCGGCTTTATCCCAGGTATTCGTGCTGGTCGACCAACGGCAGATTATTTGGATTACGTACTCACCCGCCTGACCGCACCCGGATCGATGTACTTGGGCTTAATTGCGGTTCTCCCAGTCTTCGCCTTTGGCTTCCTAGGTGTGTCGAGCAATTTCATCTTTGGTGGCACGAGCCTATTGATCATGGTGGGTGTCGGGCTGGATACGGTTAAGCAGATTGAAGCTCAGCTTCAGCAACGAAATTACGAAGGATTCCTTCGCTAGGGGTAATGGCATGCGTTTAGTACTAATGGGTCCTCCGGGCGCTGGCAAAGGAACCCAAGCAATTGGGCTTGCAGCACGTTTAGGAATTCCACATATTTCTACAGGCGATATTTTTCGCGCGAACGTGACAGAGGGCACGGCGCTGGGTATTGAAGCCAAGCGTTACATGGATGCCGGCGAGTACGTTCCCGATGGTGTCACCAATGCGATGGTGCGCGATCGACTGGCCCAAGATGATTGCAAGCCTGGGTTTCTCCTTGATGGATATCCGCGAACCCTTGAGCAGGTTGGTGAACTCGACTCAATGCTCAGCGCCGGTGGCGTCGCTATTGATCGCGCAGTCGAACTCACTGTTGACGTGGATGAAGTGGTCACTCGGTTGGTTAAGCGCGCGCAAGAACAAGGTCGCGCCGATGACACTGAAGATGTCATCCGCCGTCGCCTTGAGGTGTACGCGGAACAAACTGCACCGTTGACAGCGCTCTATGCAGAGAGAAACTTGCTTATGCAGGTCGATGGCATGGGGGCAGTTGAAGATGTCACCGGGCGCTTACTTGAAGTTCTTGGCGCGTAGCACTCGTGGCGTTTCGCAAGAAAGACAACATTCAACTTAAGACACCAGAGCAAATTGAACTGATGCGCAAAGCAGGGCTCGTTGTAGCGCACGCTTTGCAGGCTGTTGAAAATGCTGTCGCAGTAGGTGTTACAACGAAAGAATTAGATGCAATTGCGCACGCGGTCATTCGCGAAGCTGGAGCAACTCCTTCATTTCTTGGATACCACGGGTACCCCGCAGCAATTTGCTCGTCTATTAATGAAGAGGTTGTGCACGGCATTCCTAGTGACCGCCGGCTACTTGAAGGTGACATCATTTCGATCGACTGTGGCGCGATCGTGAATGGCTGGCACGGCGATGCTGCACTGAGTGTGATGGTTGGCAATGCGTCCGCTGATGTGTTGAAGCTTTCCAAAGTCACTGAGGCGTCCCTGTGGGCTGGCCTTGGCCAAGCGCGCGCAGGAAATCGGCTCTCAGACATCGGCCACGCCGTTGAGCAGTGTGTGCGCTCACAAGGTGATTACGGAATCCTTGAAGATTACGTAGGCCACGGCATCGGGACTTCGATGCATATGGCTCCACCCATTCCTAACTACGGCGATCCAGGCCGCGGACCGGTGTTAAAGGTCGGCATGGTTTTGGCAATTGAACCAATGGTGACTATCGGTTCTCCAGAAGTTCAGGTGCTTATTGACGGCTGGACAGTCGTGACAGCTGATCGGTCTTGGGCCTCACATTGGGAACACACCGTCGCGATCACCGAAGACGGTCCGTGGGTTTTAACCGCATTGGATGAAGTTCGGCTCTAGGAAGGTCCGCAAA
>JBIIAA010000174.1:0-2838 GCA_044240165.1 Candidatus Nanopelagicales bacterium | reverse complement strand
CGAGGGATCGTTGTGATCGCTTTTCTTGATGCGACCTTGGTCTTCATTGGCCTTCTCATCTTGCAGGTACCACTTGCGCCAGCACTGGCGGCAGTTGTCTTCCTAGGCGCGTTCATCCCGGTCATTGGCGCACCAGTAGCCACGTTCTTTGCCGCAGTCGTTGCCTTGGCTGAAAAGGGGCCGGTAACCGCGCTGCTGGTTGTTGTACTGACGATCATCGTGGGCAGTTTCGACGGCGACGTCATGCAACCACTCGTGATGGGCAAAGCCGTTAATTTGCATCCACTCGCCATCGTTATCGTCATTGCTGCTGGATCCATCGCCTTAGGCATCATCGGTGCGCTGATCGCAGTGCCAATTGCCGGCGCTGTCTATGGCATCTCGAAATACCTCACTGGCAGAGATCCTGAACATCCGTATTCCCCCACCGCACCTTTTGAACACTCCCCGCAATAGCTATTCATGCCACGTACGTCCCTTAACGTTTGAGTTTTTGGGTCACTTTGGCATGGAATACCTGCCGTTCCCTTCGCAAAATCGAACCTGTCGATAGGCACCCATAGGTGGGCATGGCAGACTAGGTGCCCCTTAACCGGGAGGTCTTGGCTTGACGAGCTAAGCCACAAATGCAGGGGGTGTGATGGACCAGTCGTTAGTACAAGAACAGGCGTACGTCGATCACTGCTACGCCCTTTTGGCTTCCTACGTCAGCCACCTAGACGATCGAATTTCCACCACCTCTAACCAGTTGAGCACAGGCACGGGTCAGGACGAACTCGAGCGCGAAGCCATGATGGACAACTTGATTGCTCAGATTCGGCAGGCTCGCGCTTCAGACACTCGATTGTGTTTTGGCCGTATCGACGGGGATACCGGCAGCCATCACATTGGACGAATCGGCCTACGCGACAGCGAAGGCGAACCGGCACTCATTGACTGGAGAGCCCCAAATGCGGCTCCGTTCTATCAGGCAACCTTTGCCAATCCCCTAGGCATCGAACTTCGTCGTCGCATCGTCTTACGTGGTCGCACAGTTACCCATGTTGAAGACGAGATCCTCAGCGATCCAACGCTCACTGAATCTCGCGCTGCTGCTGCTTCCTTGGATGCGCCACGTGAAGGTCGCATGGGCGACATCATCGCGACCATCGCTGCTGATCAGGATTCAATTATTCGAAGCCCACTCAATCAACTCACAGTTGTACAAGGTGGGCCGGGAACCGGAAAAACCGTTGTGGCGTTGCACCGTGCCGCATGGCTGCTCTATACATTTCGCGACAAACTTGCCCGCGATGGCGTGCTCATTGTTGGCCCCTCTCCCACCTTCTTGCACTACATCGATCAGGTATTGCCAAGTTTGGGCGAGACCGATGTCGTGCTCTTGACCCCCGGACAGTTGTATCCCGGTATTGATGCCCGTCGCCATGATCTTGACGACGTTTCCGCAATTAAGGGCGACCTGCGGATGGCTGAAGTGATTGCCAATGCCGTGAAGCAAAGACGACGCATACCTCGCACCGACTTTGCTATCACGATGGAAGATCGATCACAGGTCAAAATCACTGCCCGTCAATTAGCCGATGCCGAACGAGCCGTTGGACGTCATCAGAGTTTCCATGCCGGTAGAGACTCATTCTTGACCCGAGCCTTGGATCATCTTGCTTCGTATCGTGCCAAACAACACGGTGAGGACTCATCGGATTCTGAAGTGCGACGCGATCATGTGAGTGAGCTTGTCGAAGATAAAAATGTCCGCCGTGAACTCAACCTCATGTGGATGCCAATAACTCCAGACGAACTCGTTCAGCGACTACTTTCAACGCCAGCTCTGCTTAAGACCGCTGCTGATGGCATTTTAAGTAAGCAGGAACAGACTCTCATCCTCAAAACCCGTGAAACGCCCTGGATGATTGATGACATCCCGCTGATAGACGAAGCCGCAGAACTCCTTGGTCCATGGGATCCAGACACAGCTAGGGCAAATGCTCGCGAGTCTGCCGAGATGCGCCATGAACTTCAGCACGCTGCCCAAGCGTTGGATAACACCGAGATGGGTGGCTGGATTGATGCCGCCGGACTCGTTGGCAGAATGGCGAGTTCCAATGAACGTCGCTCAGTTGCCGAACTCGCATCAGTTGACCGCACTTGGGTCTACGGCCATATCGTGGTTGACGAGGCACAAGAACTCTCCCGGATGGCTTGGCGGGTTTTATCGCGTCGAGCCACGCGCAAGTCGATGACGATCGTTGGCGACGTGCAACAGACCAGTCACCCAGCGGGAGCTCGGAACTGGGAAGAGGCTTTAGGTGACGTGCGCGGCAACCTAGATTTGCACACGCTCACTGTGACTTACCGCATTACTTCACAAATCGCTGATGTAGCGACTGCACTTCTGACTGCTGCTGGTGGCGATGCGCCAGAGTTGCATCCCGTACGTGAAGGTGCTCCGGTTGAGCGTCATAGCGTTGCACCAAGCGAACTTGCACAACTTGTGGTTTCCGGCGTTAAAGATCTCGCCGGACGCACTGCCGTCATCATCCCCGACGATCAAATAGACATGATCGCTCCGATGCTCTTGGCAGCCAGCGACGCTTTTGGTATCGGAGACACTGCGCTGGATGCTCCGATCGCCATTCTCACTGCGCGCGACACAAAGGGTTTGGAATTCGACGTGGTCTTCGTAGTGGATCCAGATGCGATGAGTCTGCAAACTAAGCGAGGTGCTGACCTATATGTTGCAGCCACTCGGGCAACACAAGTCATGCACCTCGTGAACTGGCTTGAGTAGTTACGAACTTATTCAGCAGACAAGTGTGCACTTAAGAAAGCTGCACGCTG
>JBIIAA010000074.1:0-10171 GCA_044240165.1 Candidatus Nanopelagicales bacterium | reverse complement strand
CGATGCGGTGCTTCTTTTCCTTGAGCTCAACTTCGGTGTGGGCACCGACCTTGATCACAACGACGCCGCCGCTGAGCTTGGCTAGGCGTTCCTGAAGCTTTTCGCGATCCCAATCAGAATCAACGCTATCGATTTCGCGACGCAGCTGACCGATGCGGTCTGCTACTGCCGATGAATCTCCGCCGCCATCAACAATGGTGGTTGCATCTTTTGTGATGACAATGCGACGAGCTGAGCCGAGAACTTCAAGACCAGCTTGATCAAGCTTGAGGCCAACCTCAGGAGCAATAACCTGAGCGCCAGTAAGCACTGCGATGTCTTCCAAGATTGCCTTGCGGCGATCTCCGAAGGCAGGTGCCTTAACTGCAGCTGAAGCAAAAGTTCCACGAATGCGGTTCACCACGAGAGTTGAAAGCGCTTCGCCTTCAACGTCTTCAGCGATGATCAACAATGGCTTGCCGGTCGCCATGACCTTTTCAAGCAATGGCAAAAGCTCCTGAACGCTGGAAACCTTGCCCTGAACGATGAGGATGCGTGCGTCTTCAAGCACTGCTTCCATACGCTCTGCGTCGGTGACCATGTACTGGGAGACGTAGCCCTTGTCGAACTGCATGCCTTCAGTGAATTCAAGTTCAACCTGAGTTGTGCTTGATTCTTCAACCGAAATCACGCCGTCTTTGCCGACCTTGTCGAATGCATCAGCAATGAGATTGCCGATTTCGCGATCCTGGCTCGACACTGTTGCAACGTTGGCAATTTCTTCCTTGCCGTTGACTGGACGTGACGCTTCATGAAGCGCATCGGAGACTGCCTTAACAGCCTTATCGATGCCGCGCTTGAGATCCATTGGGGATGCTCCGGCAGCGACCTGCTTCAAACCTTCGCGGACCATGGCCTGTGCAAGCACAGTTGCAGTAGTGGTTCCATCGCCTGCGACGTCATTGGTCTTGGTAGCAACTTCCTTGGCCAGCTGGGCGCCAAGGTTCTCGTACGGATCATCAAGTTCGATCTCCCGAGCGATTGTCACACCGTCATTGGTGATCGTGGGAGCGCCCCACTTCTTGTCAATGACAACGTTGCGGCCTTTGGGGCCAAGCGTGACGCGAACAGCGTCAGCTAGGGCATTTACGCCGCGTTCGAGGCTGCGACGGGCATCCTCATCAAATTCTAGGATCTTTGCCATGCGTGTTCACTCCCAAATGGATTGCGCTGGATTGCTATGAACGAAACGCCCCGCCCCGGATAGCCGGTGATCGGGGCGTTTCGTGAAGAGATTTACTTTTCGACGATTGCGAGGATGTCGCGAGCCGAGAGCAACAAGTACTCCTGGCCGTTGTACTTCACTTCGGTGCCGCCGTACTTGCTGTAGATAACGACATCGCCGACCTTTACGTCGAGTGGGATGCGCTTGGCGCCAGCGTCGTCGAAACGACCTGGACCAACTGCGATGACGGTGCCCTCTTGAGGCTTTTCCTTCGCAGTATCTGGAATCACGAGGCCGGAAGCGGTGGTCTGCTCGGCTTCTAGGGTCTGAACGAGGATGCGATCCTCAAGTGGCTTAATTGTGACCGACACGGTTACGTCCTCCGGATAGTCGGCTAGGCCCTTTTTAGGGGGCGAAACGGTTAGGGCTAGGAGCAATCCCCGGTGGGGAGAACCAGATGAGAATCTACGCAACGAGTTAGCACTCCGTCAAGTCGAGTGCCAGTTTTGGGTGTTCGCTCTTAGAGAGGTTCGGGCATCCCCAGATGCCAGCCCTGTCCGATGGCGACGCCGCACTCTTGGAGTAGATCGGACTGCGCTTGAGTCTCAACTCCCTCTGCGATCACCGGGCCGCCTAAAATCTCGCCAATCACCTGGGCCACCCGGATGATTTCTTGGACTCGAGGCTCCTCAATGTCCCTGGTGAACGACCTATCCAGTTTGAGTCGATCAAAGGGGATATCTTTCAAAATCGCCAGGGTTGAAGCACCCACGCCAAAGTCATCAATAGTGACTTTTACCCCCATCGCCCGGATCTGGGTCAGTAAGCGCACAAATACCAATTGATCTCGGGCGATAGCAGTCTCGGTTATTTCAATACTGATCTGCTTTGGGTCAACGTTGAATTCCGCCATGGAATTTCTCAGTACCTCAAGCACATCATCGCCGCGCTCGGAAGACATCGGACTGAGGTTTACCGCCACGTAACGATCCGGATTTTTCAGCAATGCCGACGTTTCACGGCAAGCCTCATGAATAACCCAGCGATCAATTCTAGAAATAACTCCGGCTTCTTCGGCCGCGATGATGAATTCACCCGCAGTCAGGAGTCCACGCTCAGGGTGGTGCCATCTCACAAGAGCTTCGTAACCCAGCACTTCTCTATCAGCTAGGCGCACTATGGGTTGGAAGTGCAGTTTAAATTCACCAGCAACTAGGGCTTCGTCAATTCTGGTGCGCAATTCATTTTGAAGGCGGCTTCGATTGCGCATTTCGGCATCGAGTACAACGTCAGCGTTGCGATGACCGGCCTCTCGCACAGCTTGTCGCGCGCACTCAAACATCTCTTGGCCATCGATGAAATCTTCAATTGTTGATGTCGTAGCGACACCTATCACCGTATTCAGATAGACGAATTGGTCACCCACTGCTCGAGTGGGATCAAGGAGTAGATGAATCCGATTCATGAGTTCGTGTGCATCGGCATCGGTGGTCAGGACACCAAACACTGTTCCTTTGAGCCGTTCCACATTGGCTTGGCCGAACTCTTCACGCAATTCTTCAAGTACGGAGACCAAGATTGCGTCGGAACGTTCATAACCAAATTCGACATTCAGTACATCACGTTGACGCACTTTTACGCATGCCATCGCACCTTGATCAAGTGCGCCAACGGAATTGGCTCGTTTACCAAAACGCTCAATTGCCGCGGACCAATCACGAAAACCCACACGTTCAGAACTTGCAGCATCAACACCCAAAACGGTTCGGTCTGCATAGATAGGGGTGACATCTCGGTACAACCAAATGTGTTCGAAAACCACACCACCACTTAAACGTGGACGATAATCGCGTTGCAGCCAGCGCCCATCAACGGTTTCCCAGTTGTCATTGCTGATCGGTTGTTTACTCGCCACAATTTCCCGAGTGACGTCAAGCCACTCCTGTGCATTCTTAAACATGGGTGCAGTTTCGACAGCAGTCGCATCGCAATCACCTCCCACGAGCAATGCCGGGTCAAGACCTGGAATAAAAATGTCGGTGAAGGCCTTATTGGCGAACTTCACATGCCGGGTCTCGTCTTCAACCAGTACGCCCTCACGGAGATGCCCAAAAACCACATCTAGGCGATCACCGTTGTCAAGCACAAAACCAGTTTGCCACCATCAGTCTTGCAATGCCAGTGGGCGATAGTGAAAGCATAGGGAGGTGTGGATCACCTCGACGGATGGCTCAGCTGCTCGTCAATATGCAAGGGCAGCACTTGCCGCGCGCCCCAACGACGCCCTTGCTGCCAACGCTGAGCTTCGTAAGGCACTTCCAGGACTGGAGAGCGACCAATACTCCTCGGCTCTTGATCAGGCCCAGTTGGCTCGTTTGGCGGCTGACCGTTACGCGATAGATGCCTCGCTACTCCTGCTCACTCGCGACGGCCTAGAGCAGGCCACTAGGCCAGCAGTTGCTCAGCTTCGAGCACAAGCCCTCGTCGCAAGTGGCGCGAAAATCGTCATCGATATGTCGGCCGGTTTAGGTTTTGATGTTCGAGCTTTTCTTGAAGCAGGCCTTCAGGTCATCGCGATCGAACGAGATCCCGTCACCGCGGCGTACCTACGCGTGAACGCTCCTGGCGCTGAAGTCATCGAAGGGGACTCGCTGGATTTCATTGACATACTTCTGCCTCAGTTAGCCCCATCCGACGTGGTCTTCATTGACCCAGCGCGCCGCAGCGGCAAGCGCACGCTTGACGGATCACGTGCACATCCCGAACGCGATCCAGAACGCTGGTCGCCCCCATGGTCATTTGTAGTTGGACTTGCAGCACGAAATGTACGTGTGTGCGCAAAAGTTGCTCCCGGATTTTCCCCAGTCCATTTACCGGCAAAGTGGTCTGGAGTTTGGACAACCATGAATCGCGACGCGGTTGAAGCAATGCTCTGTTCGTGGACTGATGGCCCTTCGCGAACCGCTCGCATGATTGAAAATTCTTCGCCGGGCACCACCGTGATCAATTTTCAGGCGGATGGCACTGCCGAACACTCTTCGGGTCCGATCGGAACTCACCTTTATGAGCCTGATCAGAGTGTGATCAATGCGCAATTGCTTGATGACTTTTGCCTCGAGCATGCCGGCCTGCATCGCATCGATATCGCTTCAACCTGGCTCACCTCGGACGTCACAATCGATCACCCGATGCTTCGTGGTTTTGAAGTGGACGCTGAACTTCCAAATGACACGAAGGCTCTGCGTAAATCCTTGATTGCACTCGGCATCGGTGATGTCACCATCAAATGTCGCGGCATGAACCTGAATGCTGATCAGTTGCGAAAGCAACTAAAGCTTCCGGCCGGAAAGTCCGCAACCATCGTGATTACGACAGCATTAGATTTACGAGTTACGTTGTTGGTGCATCACCACAGTTGAAACCGGCATGACTGAAAGCGTTGGAAAGTTCAACGGTGACGGCGCAATACCTTGCCGAACAAGTTTCGAACCAAGCGCGGCAATCATTGCGCCGTTGTCAGTACATAGCTTTGGGCTCGGCACGCGAAGTTGGATGCCAGCAGCATCACAGCGCTCTTGGGCCATCACACGTAGTCGACTGTTTGCTGCGACTCCCCCGCCAAGGATTAAGTGTTCAACTCCATGATCCAAACATGCCGCGATGGCCTTCTTGGTCAGCACATCAACTACGGCTTCTTGAAATGACGCAGCCACGTCTGGCACTGAAACCACGTGCCCGGCCGCTTGCTGCTGAGTGATCCAACGAGCCACCGCGGTTTTTAGCCCACTAAACGAAAAGTCATATTGGTGATTGAGTTGATCTTTGGCCGAAGTGAGACCGCGCGGAAAAACGATGGCATCGCGATTCCCTTCCATTGCAGACTTATCGATCCACGGGCCGCCCGGAAAAGGTAGACCAAGAACTCGCGCGATCTTGTCAAAGGCTTCACCCGCCGCATCGTCGATCGTGGCTCCCAGCGGAGTGACATCTTCGGCGTCATCACGAACAAGTAAAAGCGAGGAGTGTCCACCGGACACCAACATGCCCACGGCAATCTGCGGTAACGGGCCATGCTCGAGTTCATCCACCACCACATGCCCGGCAAGGTGATTGACCGCATACAGCGGAATATCTAAAGCGCTTGCAAGAGCTTTCGCTGTTGCAGTGCCGATGAGCAGCGCTCCAACTAACCCCGGACCGCCGGTCACAGCGATGGCATCTAAATCTCGAAGGCTGACACCTGCGTCAAGACAGGCACGTTGAATGGTTGGAATCATCGCCTCAACATGAGCACGCGATGCAACCTCGGGCACAACTCCGCCAAAGCGCGCATGTTCTTCAACGCTGGATGCAACCGCGTCGGCGAGCAAGGTTGAACCCCGCACGATCCCAACTCCGGTTTCGTCACAACTGGTTTCAATCCCAAGAATCAACGGTTCGTTCATTGCTTCACCATCTTTCGCAATGGTCGTTGTCTCATGACGATGGCATCCACCGAAGGCGCGTAGTAGTTACGCCGCACAGTGACTTCCTCAAAGCCAAATCTGGCGTACAGCGCAAGCGCCGAATCGTTATCTGAACGCACCTCGAGCATTAACTGGTCGCATCCACGATCCACTGCTTGACTGATCAGCTCATTGAGCAGCAGCGAACCAAGCCCCTTGCCTTGCGCCTTTGGGCTGACGGCAATCGTTTGAACATCAGCCTCTGGCGCCAAGGCAAACAAACCGAAGTAGCCCATGACTTGACCCTCATCGAGTGCAATCACGTAACTTCGCGTTGGTTGCGCAAGCTCAGACCAGAATTGTTCCTTGCTCCACGTGTCGACAGGAAAGAGCTGTTGTTCTAACGCGTGTACTTCTTCAATGTGCCACCAACGCATCGGTTCTAATTTCATTTGGTTGGTTCCACTGCATCTGGCCTGCGCACATACAACGGGTAGGGCAGCAATAGATGGTGGCCCTCCAACGTGGATGCCGTCGTTCCATCGTCATGACCATGCAGGGAAAGCTCAGCGCGCGCATTGGTGATGACTTCGCCGGCCTGAAGATGATGCAAGGCAAACCGAGCGATGTCACGCGCATCCGGATAAGCAACCGTGTCAGCGGCTGACGCGTGTAGGAGTTCAAGATAAGCCGCAGCGATGTCACCGAACCAAGGCAATTGACGTATCTCAGCATCGATTTCACCGGCTCGGTTTACGTGAGGGCCAGCCAACCGTTGCCCATCAGCGTCGTAATGTGCCCAGTACATCTCTTTTCTGCGCGCATCAATCGCACAAGCAAACGCGCCCTCGACGCTGTCTGCTGCCGCAAGCGCCATGGCATCCAGCGAACACACCCCGATAACGGGAACTTCCCAGGCCAAGCCATAGGCCTGAGCCGAACTCACGCCGACACGTAAACCCGTATACGCACCCGGTCCAACGCCAACGGCAACTACTGAAACTTTGGGATCGCCCGCAGCTTTCAAAGCCTTCTCAACCAAAACTGCTAGCACTTCAGCGTGACTACGTGCATCAACGTGCACTTCATGCGCGAGTAAAACATCACCATCAAGTACCGCAACCGAGGTAGCTGGTGAGGACGTATCCATAGCGAGCATCACCATGTTGGGCTCAACTCTAAAATTTGAGTTTCGCTCCAACGATGACCTACACCGCTGAACGTTACTTCTCGAGTCTCATCATTTCCGTCAGAGCGCAAGATTGTGATGACGAGGCGGTCTTCCGCAAGCTGTTCAACTTTTCCCTCGCCCCACTCAACCACCGTCACACTTATTTCTAGATCAGCATCAAGGTCTAGCTCATCGAGCTCGATTTTTGAACCGAGCCGGTAGGCATCAACATGCACCAGCGGAAGCACTGATGCTTGATGTGCTCGGGCGATCACGAAGGTTGGGCTAGTGATCGGGTCACTCACGCCGAGGCCTTTCCCCAGGCCCTGCACGAACGTTGTTTTTCCTGCGCCTAAATCGCCAACAAGAACAATGAGGTCACCTGGCAGCATTCGCGCTGCCACGTGCGCACCCAGAGCATGCATCTGCTCACGCGTTTCGACCTGCACCATTAATTTGCCACTTTGGTATCGGCTGCCGCTGGCGGCGGGTTGGCAATGCGAACTTGAACACGATCAAAGAGTTCCAGGACAACTACGTTAACTTCATCATGATGTTCAATTCCCACCATGTGTCCGCCATCGTGAATAACAGCGAGAGTCGAACCTTTGATCCCAGCGGCTAATCGTTCGCTGAAGACCACCGGCGTGAGTCGATCGGCATCGCCGACAATCACCGTGACTTCGCACTGGGCCAGCGTCGGTAAGACCTCGTATTTATCGTGCTCCTGAAGCGCCGGAAGGAACTCGGCGAGCACATCGATTGGAGTGTTGTCGATCATCTCGGCAACGAAAGCACTTGCTTCTTGTGATGGATCGGAACCGAACGAATACGCACGGAACACAATTTCCGAAAGGTCGCCACCAGCGCGACGCCCCACCTCGACAATGCCTTTTGTCCTAGCAAGCGCCGATGCCATGAGTGGCGCTGCGCGGTGTACGAGAGTACGCATCACAGCTGGCATGCCAAAGGTGACCTCGGTAAGGCCACCGGCAGTCGTGGCAATAAATACAATCCCTTGTACCCGATTGCTGAAAAGTTCAGGCCGCTGCTCGGCCAGCGCCATCACGGTCATGCCGCCCATGGAGTGTCCGATGAACATCAGTGGTCCGGTTGGTGCGTATGCATCGATGAGTTGAGCAAGATCTTCACCAAGCTGATCAACCGTGTCGAACTCTTCACGTGATCGGCCTGACTTGCCGTGACTTCGTTGGTCGTAGGAAATGACTCTTGCTTTTCCCTCGAGCACTGCGCGTTGAAAAACGAGCGAATCTGAACTCAGTGCATACCCATGGCAAAGAACCACGGTAAGCAAATTGTCGCTATCAGTGGCAGCGTCTATCTCAACATGTAAATTCGTGCCGTCATTTGTTGTGAACTCGTGTACGGCGGGCGTGAACGTAGGAATGAACCAATGCTCGTCTTGTTGCATATGTCGAGCAACAATCCGGCGTTGCACGGCAAGCCCGATTGCCGCACCCGCTGCCACGGTTCCGACAGCGAGCAAACTGCCGCCTGCAATCTTTAGCGCACCCGGAACATTGGGGCTCATGAATTGCCTTGGTAGACCCGCGGAATTCGATTGCCGATTCGAGTCACGATTTCGTAGCCGATGGTGTTACTCGCATTGCCCCAATCATCTGCGGTTGGAGCACCCGTTGCTGCATCGCCAAAGATAACGACCTCATCGCCCGCAGCAACATCACCTGCTGCCGCAGGTAGTTCAATCACAAACTGGTCCATAGCGATGCGACCCAGAACTAAACACTGAACGCCATTCAGCAACACATGAGCGCCCGTTGCTGCTCGAGGAATTCCATCGGCGTACCCCACCGGAACTAAACCGATGCGCGTTGGTGTCTCTGCTGTCCAGGTGCCGCCATAAGAAACCGATTGACCAGCTGGAATTGTTTTTACAAGCGCTAACTTCGCGTGCAAGGACATTGCAGCTTTTAACCCGAAACGCTTGGCGCTATTTTGATCCATTGGCGCGACTCCATACATCGCAATGCCGATTCGCACGAGATCAAATTGCGTATCTGGATACGCAAGCGCTGCTGCACTATTTGCTAAATGCAGCAGTTGTGGCTCTAACCCTGCCGCCTTCGCTACTGCAACACCTTCAAGAAACCGGGTGCGTTGGTCTGCGACTGACGGGTCGTTTTCGTGACTGGCATTTGCTAAATGTGACCAGATACCGACCACGTCAAGACGACCCCGTGTTTGCAAGGCTTTTGCTGCGACAACGAGTTCCTCCCATTCATCTACGCCAGCTCCGTTGCGTGACAATCCAGTGTCGAGCTTGAGATGAATGTGTGCGATTGAATTAGCCTGCGCTGCCGCCTCGGTCACTTCAATGAGCGACCATATCGATGACACTGAGATCTGCACGCCAGCCTTCACGCAAGCCTCTAGATCTGGGTCCCCTGGAGCCCACAACCAAGCCAAAAGTGGCCCGAGGTCGCCGGCGTCACGAAGTTCAACCGCTTCGCGCAGTAGCGCGACACCCAACCAATCGGCTCCAGCTGCGCGGGCGGCTTGGGCCACCGGAATGAGCCCATGACCATATGCGTCAGCTTTAACGACGGCCAAGAGCTGCGAGCGTGGGGCCGCCTGGCGAACGATCTCGAGGTTTTGAGCAATGCACCCGAGGTCAATTACTGCGTGGGCCCGAGTCATAGGGACATTCTTGCCGGTCGGCGCACTTGAGCAACCGCAGTGGGTAGCGCAGCTGCGATCTGAGCTGCGGAGACGGGATATCCCGAATTCGCTGCGATTCGGCCTGCCTGACTGTGTAGCCAGACCGCCGCGGCAACGACTTCGGCAACTTCTGCCTGGCTTAGGGCTTCTTGGCTACGGGCAACTGCTCCTGCGAGCAGCGCGCCCATGAACCCAGCTAACACATCTCCGCTACCAGCGGTCGCCAAGGAAGGCGTTCCTAATAGATCGACATATAAGGAACCATCTGGCCCAGCAATTATCGTGCCGGCTCCCTTGAGTGCCACGATGACATTGAGTTGCTTCGCAAGTGCCATGGCTGCGGCAATTCTGCCGTCGCTTACCTTCGCATCACACAAACGCGCGAACTCACCCTCATGTGGAGTGAGGACCGTTGCGAAGTCGCGCTGCAAGATCAACTGTTGCAGTTCATTCGATGCCGCCACACAGGTGAGCGCACCGGCATCGAGCACAACCGGGGCTGCACATCGCAATATTGCGGCAATAGCTCCCTCGTCGTCAGCGGTACCGGTGAATCCAGGCCCGGCAACCCATGCGTTCACTCTTTGGTTTGAGGCCGGATCCGCAACTGTTGAGACAACGGCAGGATGCGTCGAAATTACCTGTAGCGCA
>JBIIAA010000173.1:0-2872 GCA_044240165.1 Candidatus Nanopelagicales bacterium | reverse complement strand
CCACTTTTGCATGGGAATATCCCGAAGTTTCTCTACGGTTGCTGCTGCTTGAGCACCGAGTTCTTTTTTCACTTCAGCCTGCATCATCCACGCCGCGCCAACGGCCAGTGGTCGACTCATCTGATAGGCGCCGCGATAGTCACCACCTGAACTTACTGACTCGTAGTTGCCGCCAGTTTCTTTTCGAAGGATGCAGCGTCGATTGTCTTCAGCCTTGACGCTGAACCATTTACCTTTATACAAACTGTCTGCCACACCGCGCAGATCGGCAGCTTTGCCTTCGCCTTTGGCATATCCGGCTTCAAGAGCCCGCTGGGTTGGTTCGTCTACAGGCGGCGCTGCTGGACTGTCTGCGGGAGGGACTGGGGGGTTCGCTGTGGTCGCTGGTGACGCGGCTGGCTGGGTTGCAACTGACGGCTGTGGAGTTGGAGTGGGCGCAGCGGGGACCGTTGGCGTCACCGTCGGCGCCTGACTACTTTCCGTTGCCGCACGTCTGTGCTGGTCAGGTGCCGGATCGCCTGCTGCCTGAGCGGGGCCCGCAACAACAAGGCATGCTGCTGCCGTCACCAGCATCACCTTGGCCTTGCGCATGTGCGTAACACCCCTGCTCTGGCCCGAATGGCCTCGCATTACGGTGCCTTGAGAATCGGTTTCTGTCACCTACATCAGCAAGCTGGGTGGCGGAACTCGAGTCTCAAACGGCTAAATTCCCTCACAAAAGCCCTGATTCGATGAAATATCGCGTGGTTGTTATCACAGTGATATCCACAGAACCCTCAAGGTCAACTAGAGGATTCCGTCATCGATTAACCGAGTTGCAAGGGCCGCGATTGGGCTTCTTTCAGACTTCGTCAGGGTGACGTGAGCGAATAACGACTCACCTTTGAGTCGTTCCACCACGGCAGCGATCCCGTCGTGTCGACCAACCCGAAGGTTGTCGCGCTGAGCCACATCGTGCGTCAAGAACACTCGGCTGTTCTTGCCCAACCGTGAAATTGCCGTGAGAATTGTGGATCTCTCCAAGTTCTGTGCCTCGTCCAAGATCACAATCGAGTCGGTCAAGGTGCGTCCACGAATATAAGTCAGCGGCAGCACTTCAAGAATCCCGCGATCCATGATTTCTTCGATCACATGCTCGCTGGCGATTGCATCAAGAGCATCTTTCGTGGCCGCCGAAAAAGGCGACATCTTTTCTGCTTCGGTACCAGGCAAAAATCCGATGTCTTGCCCGCCAACAGAGAACACAGGGCGAAAGACCACGATGCGCTTTACTTCCCTGCGTTCCAGCACGAGTTCCAGGGCAGCGGCTAGCGCGAGAACGGACTTGCCTGTTCCGGCTGATCCGCCGAGCGACACCACTCCGATCTCTGGATCAAGTAAATGGGCAAGCGCAATGCGTTGTTCGGCTGATCTGCCTCTGATGCCGAAGGCTTCCAAATCGCCACGCACTTGCTCAAGCTGTTTATCAACGTTGACTCGCGCTAGGCCAGAAGATGATGGCGAGACCAGCACGACACCTGTGTTGACCGGAAGATCATGTTCGTAAAGTTCAATAAACCCATGGGTATAGAGGTCGTCTACATGTTCACGAGGGGACTCGATTTCAACGAGCCCGACATAGCCTGAATCCTCAACCTGCTCACGTCGATATTCCTCGGCTGGAATCCCAAGTGCTCCATGCGCAAGTAACCGCATCGGCAGATCTTTGGAAACAACCACCACATCGTGACCTTCTCGACGAAGCCCTTCCGCGACCGACAAGATTCGAGTGTCATTACTGCGTTCAGCCCGGATCGCTTCAGGTAAGTGCGTGGTGTCCACATGATTGATTTCAATGCGAACTGTCCCACCTTGTTCATTAACCACGATGCCTTTTCGCAAATCTGCACCCGGTTCTTGGCGCAATGCTTCGAGCGCCCGCAAGACCGTACGAGCGTGATAGCCAAGGGTCGGGTCGTGACGTTTATCTTCCAGCTCTTTGATCACAACGAGCGGTAACACAACTGAATGTTCAGCGAAGGATCGAAGGGCAGTGGGATCCGACAGGAGCACGGATGTGTCTAAAACATAGGTGCGGGTATCGGCATTCACTGCTTGACGAGTAGTCACGGGCGCTCGGCCTCCAGATGGGGCCACCACCGTGGCCCGGTGCGGATTAGACATAAGCGGCTGCTCATGTGTGATTTAGACGCTAGAACTCAAAGGCCAAAAAAGAGTGCGCCACGCCGCTTGGGAAAGGTTGCCGTCAGACAAACTTTAAACGCCGTAACGGCGATGGCGCTCAGCGTAAGCACGAATAGCCCGCAGGAAATCAACGTGCCGGAAGTCTGGCCAGTAAGCTTCACAGAAGTAAAACTCTGAGTGCGCGCTTTGCCATAGCAAGAATCCAGACAGCCGCTGCTCACCCGAGGTTCGGATGACGAGGTCTGGATCAGGCTGACCCTTGGTGTAGAGATGCTCGGCAATATGTTCCACATCAATGAACTGTGCAAGTTCATCCAAGGATGTGCCTTGGTCTGCATGTTCTTGCATAAGTGATCGAACAGCGTCAACCACTTCACGTCGGCCGCCATAGCCAACCGCGATATTTACGAAGGCTCCTGGCGCATCAACCGTTGCTTCCTCGGCCTCTTTTAACAGCCGGGAGGTACGTTCCGGTAGAAGATCAAGCGCGCCAACGGCATGTAGTTTCCATTTTCCTTGAACTTTGAGATCGGTGACGGTTTCTTCGATGATGGTCATCAACGCTGCCAACTCATCTGCTGGCCGATTCAAGTTGTCGGTTGAGAGAAGCCACAGGGTGACGTGATCAACCCCCGCGTCATCGCACCATTCAAGGAACTCTTCAATCTTGGCTGCCCCTGCTCGGTGA
>JBIIAA010000172.1:0-2883 GCA_044240165.1 Candidatus Nanopelagicales bacterium | reverse complement strand
TCGGCTTGGGTGTACTTCTGTCAGTAATGCGGTTGTCACCAAATCCGCTGCTCTCCAATGTTGCCTACGGCTACATCTGGTTCTTCCGCGGCACACCTGTGCTTGTTCAACTAATCTTCTGGTTCAATCTTGCTGTCTTAGTGCCAAATATTTCCCTGGGAATTCCATTTGGACCAACGTTCGTCTCTTGGGACACAAACTCCGTCATCACACCTTTTGTAGCGGCCCTACTTGGGTTGGGCTTAAACGAAGCTGCTTATATGGCTGAGATATCCCGTGCGGGTATCCAGTCAGTCGATGAAGGCCAAGTTGAAGCTTCGTCAGCCTTAGGCATGAGTCGCGCTCAGACCATGCGGCGCATTGTGCTGCCCCAGGCGATGCGAGTCATTATTCCTCCAACAGGTAACGAAGTCATCAGCATGCTCAAGACCACTTCATTGGTTTCTGTCGTGGCTATGCCCGAACTGTTTTACAACACGCAGCAGATCTACGCTCGCACGTATCAAACGATTCCATTGCTCATCGTGGCGAGTATCTGGTACCTCATCTTGACGTCAGTGCTCACTACCGGTCAGTTCTATATCGAACGGCACTACGGGCGAGGTTCGAGCAATGAGAAGCCTCCGACATTTTGGCAACGGTTACGTCGCAACGTTTTTCGGTTCCATGCGCAACCACCAACTCCACCTTCCTCGACCCTCTTAGACGCCAATGGGGGAGTGCGATGAATGTACCCATGGTGCAAAGTGAGGGTGTTTATAAAAGCTTCGGCTCTTTAGAGGTTCTCAAGGGTATTGATCTAGAAGTGCAACGAGGTGAAGTCTTTTGCATCGTTGGACCTTCTGGATCTGGAAAGTCCACATTTTTACGCTGTATTAATCACCTTGAAAAGGTCGATAGCGGCCGACTTTCGGTAGATGGTGAGCTCGTTGGATACCGCCAACACGGTGACAAACTCTATGAACTCAAAGATCGCGATGCAGCAAAAAAGCGCCGCGAAATCGGCATGGTATTTCAGAGATTCAATCTCTTTCCACACATGACTGTCATGCAAAACGTGATGGAAGCGCCCGTGCGCGTGCGCAAAGAACCTGTCGACCAAGTGCGCGAACGGGCTATGCGCCTGTTGGATCGAGTTGGCCTCGTAGGCAAAGCTGATGCTTATCCACGGCAACTCTCAGGTGGGCAACAGCAGCGCGTTGCGATTGCCCGCGCGTTAGCGATGGAACCTAAGCTCATGCTGTTTGACGAGCCAACCTCAGCCCTTGACCCCGAACTCGTAGGCGAAGTGCTCGATGTGATGCGGCAACTCGCCGTCGATGGTATGACCATGATCGTTGTTACTCACGAAATGGGTTTTGCCCGTGAAGTCGGAGACAACCTCGTATTTATGGACGATGGCATCGTGGTTGAAACGGGTCGTCCTCGTGAGGTGTTGAGCAATCCCCAACATGAACGCACGAAAGCCTTCCTATCCAAAGTTCTGTAGGACAAGAAGGCCTTCGGGTTTTAAAACTAGGCCAATACGTCTAGTCGTTCAAAGAAGTCCCGACCTATTTGCACGAGTTGAGCATCCGTAATTGAATCAATGTCGCATCGAATTTCACCTTGAAGTCGGTGGGCAAGATCCCGGTGATGTTTTTCAAGATATCCGGCGAAGAGGTGGCTGGCATTGGCTTTACCTTTGCCGTGACCAAGTAAGACAATGTCGGTGGCTTGTGAAACCTCGTGAGCAAGTGCAGCCCAATACTCTGGATCTGCCTTAAGGGAATACATATCGACCGCATCGAGCTTCTTGCTGTGTAACTTATGGATTCCCCAAGGCGTTGCCGCGGTGATGTGCTGGCCTGTCTCGTCTTCAACGTGCTCCAATTTCCAAATCCTAGATTCGAGGAAATCAACCGCCACCACCAAAGGAACAGATCCAATTCCAGCGTGATGCATGTTTCTAGCGCGCATGGCGCACCTCCCGATTCTTGGCGAACAATTCGCCCTTGAATTCTGTCTGGATTTGAGAATCTTTATTAGGGTCTTAAGCCCTATTGGGCAGGTCTAGCGACATGTGTGCCAATAACGCTCTAATGTGTGGAACCTGCGAATCTGACAGGAGTTTTCACATGGCCCATGCATCTTCAGGAAATGGCGCACCAGTAATTCCAGGGCACTTTCATCGCCTCGGGCTGGCTGCCCGCCCCGCAGATAACTATGCGACCTGGCTTTCCGACGTTCTTGGCGCCGTCCGTATTGAGTCCAGCATGCGGCAAGTGCACGGCATACCTTTTGGCGGTAGTGGCAATACCGATGGCATTTCGCAGGAGTCAGGTGCTGTTTCGGAAATGATCTGGTTGGGAACAACTCCGATTTGTATCTTCGCCGCAGTCGACGACGTAGGTCAATTGGGCGCCTTCGTAGCGAAATATGGATCGGGCCTACATTCGGTGGCGTGGACGGTACAAGACATCTGGAAGACCGAAACTTTGCTGCGCAGGAGCGAGATTCGAATTACTGGTGTTGACCTTCCGGGTCGCCATTTCTTCATGCATCCAGCAGACACGGCGGGCATGCTCATTGAAATCACAGACACGGAATTCACTAATGACCCACGAGACAACCCCGAGGTAGTTCTTCCTGTGAACGAAGGCAGCGTCGTTCAGGGTGCACAAATGGGCTGGCTCACGATGGCTGTTGCAGATCCGGTGAAGTCAGCTCAGATTCTCAGCGCGGTTGTAGAAGCGTCAGTCGTCACGGGACTTCCTAGAAATCCAGGAGACGAGTTGATCGACCTTCGCATCAATGACGTGATCATTCGACTCCTTAAGCGAGATGCCGCAGACACTTCACGCGATACCTTGCACTCTTGGTGCATCTCTGTGCCCGATCTCG
>JBIIAA010000171.1:0-2888 GCA_044240165.1 Candidatus Nanopelagicales bacterium | reverse complement strand
ATCGACTATCTGGTCATCTCTGCGGGATCCTTTGACCTGCTCGCTGAACTCGTCGTAACCGACGATGCTGAGTTGCTCGACATTATTAACGGACGTATCCGCGCAATCGCTGGCGTCAGAGCAACTGAAACCTTTGTTTATCTCAAATTACGCAAACAGATCTACACCTGGGGAACCCGATGAGTACAACGAGTAGTGAACGTAGTTACGGCGATAGAGCTAAAGATCACCTGTGGATGCACTTCACGCGTCATTCGTCCTATTACGAGGGCGATGCACTTCCTGTCATCGTCAAAGGTGACGGTTGTTACTTCTGGGATGAGCACGGCAAGCGATATCTCGATGGAATCTCGAGTTTATTCAACGTACAAGTAGGCCACGGCCGCACCGAATTGGCCGAGGCCGCCGCCAAGCAAGCGGCTGAACTCGCTTTCTTTCCGATTTGGGGTCTTGCCCATCCGCGCGCTATCGAACTTGCCGAGCGCGTTGCGTCAATTGCACCAGGCGACCTGAATCGAGTCTTTTTCACCGCCAGCGGTGGTGAAGCAGTTGAGTCGGCTTGGAAACTCGCCAAGCAGTACTACAAGCTCACTGGTAAGCCAACGAAGCACAAAGTGATCAGCCGTGATATCGCCTACCACGGAACTCCGCAAGGAGCTTTGTCTCTCACGGGTATCTCGGCAGCAAAGATTCCCTTTGAACCGCTCGTACCCGGTTCGATTCGAGTACCAAACACTAACTTCTATCGCGCCCCTGAGCACTTGCGTGATGACCTGTATGCCTTTGGCCAATACGCAGCAAACAGGATTGCCGAAGCAATCGAGTTTGAAGGTCCAGACAGCGTCGCAGCAGTAATCCTTGAGCCAGTGCAAAACTCCGGTGGCTGCTTCACCCCGCCGCCTGGATACCTCGAGCGGGTTCGCGAAATTTGCGATCAATATGACGTGCTTCTCATCGCCGATGAAACCATCACATCCTTTGGACGCGTTGGTGAATATTTCGCGATGGATCGCTACGGCGTTGTGCCAGACATCATTACGTGCGCAAAGGGCTTAACGTCGGGCTACTCGCCATTAGGCGCGATGATTGCGAGCGAGCGTCTCTTTGAACCCTTCAAGCATGGAACCAACGCTTTCTTGCACGGCTTCACTTGGGGTGGCCATCCTGTTTCTTCAGCAGTGGCACTTGCGAATCTAGATATTTTCGAACGTGAAGGTTTGAATCAACGAGTCCAAGACAATCAAGACTTGTTCTTGAAGCATCTTGATCAACTTCGGGATTTGCCAATTGTTGGCGACGTCAGAGGCGCAGGTTACTTCTACGGCATTGAGTTGGTGAAAGACAAAGCAACCAGAGAAACCTTCAGTGAAGAAGAGTCCGAGCGTTTGCTTCGAGGCTTCGTCTCAAAGGCCATGTTTGCCAATGGGCTGTACTGTCGATCCGACGATCGAGGAGACCCAGTTGTTCAGGTTGCTCCCCCACTCATTGCAGGGGAAGAACAATTCGAAGAGATGACTCAGATCTTGCGCAGTGTGCTTACCGAAGCTTGGGGCATCATTTAATTAGATGTCTTGCTTGCCCTTAAGCAGGGGCGCAATGTCATCTAGTACCCGAATATCTTCGATAGTGCTCGGCACGGGTTCGGGTCGACCATCAGCGATGCCTCGCATGGTTCGGCGCAAGATCTTGCCTGATCGAGTCTTAGGTAAGCCTTGAACTATCACAACTTCTTTGAGCGCCGCTACCGCACCGATTTCATCGCGGATTGATTTTACGATTTCTTTTTCTAGGACTGCGGCCTCAATTTCTGCACCAGCTTTCAGCACAACGAAAGCTCTGGGGATCTGGCCCTTGAGTTGGTCTTGCACGCCGATGACCGCGCATTCAGCAACGAGTGGATGCGACGCTACGACTGCTTCCATCGACCCAGTTGATAGTCGATGTCCGGCAACATTGATGACGTCATCGTTGCGACCTAGGACGAAAACATAGCCATCTTCGTCGATGAGTCCGCCGTCGCCAGTTGTGTAGTATCCGTCAAAAGCCGTTAAGTAAGAATCGATATACCGCTGGTCATTGCCCCATAAGGTCGGCAAAGTTCCTGGCGGCATCGGCAGTTTGATAACAATTAATCCTTCGACGCCGGCTGCTACTTCTTTTCCTTCGCTATCAACAACATGAACATTGAACCCAGGAACAGCAACGCTTGGCGATCCCGCCTTAATCGGCATTGGCTCTAGCCCGCGAAGGTTTGATGCGATTGGCCAGCCAGTTTCAGTCTGCCACCAATTATCAACCACCGGAACCTGCAAATGATTGGTAGCCCAGTGATAGGTATCGGGATCAAGACGTTCGCCTGCTTGGAAAAGCGCACGCAATGAACTGATGTCATATTTTGCAAGCAACTTGGCGTCTGGGTCATCACGCTTGATAGCACGAATGGCAGTAGGTGCGCAGAAAAGTGCATTCACTTTATATTCTTCAATCACGCGCCAAAAAGCTCCAGCATCAGGTGTACCTACTGGCTTGCCTTCATACATGACTGTGGTTGCCCCGCATATAAGTGGCGCATAAACAATGTAGGAATGGCCGACTACCCAACCCACATCCGATGCTGCCCAAAAAACATCACCAGGACCGATGTCGTAGACATTGCCAAGTGACCAAGCCATCGCTACTGCATGACCTCCGTTATCGCGAACGACACCTTTTGGTTTTCCGGTGGTTCCAGATGTGTAGAGAATGTAAAGCGCATCGGTCGCCGCAACTGGAACGCAGGCATGAGCAACCGCCGCCTGCATTAAAGTCACCCAGTCGTGGTCGCCTGCTCCCAATTCCGCAGTCACTTCTGGTCGCTGAAAAATGACTGTTGCAGACGGTTTATGCGA
>JBIIAA010000170.1:0-2893 GCA_044240165.1 Candidatus Nanopelagicales bacterium | reverse complement strand
GCTAAGACGGTCGTGATCGACGTAACTCCCAATCAAAATAAGCAGAACGCGCGAATGAAAGAAAACGAGCACGGAACGACCGCCTTGATTCGAGGTCCACGTTCATTCCCTTCACTCGTTGACATGATCCAAGCAACACAGGCCCATGCTCCAACGCGTTCAACTTTGTTGATTGAGCGGGGGGTCGTGAACAACACTCTTCAACTTCCTGACGGTACTTGGTCTTGGCTCTACGACGAACTGTCCAGTGGTGAAGGAAACTCGGTCGATTTTAGTGACCTTTGGGATGACGTTCGGGCCATTGAGCGCCCGCTGTTACTCGCGCAGGGAGGGGAATCTGCATTTGTTCACGAAGAAGATCGCCTCGAATTCGAGCAGAATTGTCCAGATATTCGCGTGGAAGTGGTGCCTAAAGCCGGGCACTCAATACAAAGTGATGAGCCGTTAGCCCTCGCGGTATTACTGCGCGACTTTCTTGAACTCAAGTAAACATCTGCCAAAACAGGTAATTAGTTCTGCTGCTTGTCTTTAAGTTGCCGATCGACTGCATCGAGTATTGTGTCTATTGCGTAATCTTGATACTGATAGCCCTTGATCTGCGCAAGATACGGGCGTATCTGATCTGAAATATTATTCTTTGGCAGTTTTATCTCTGACGGATCTGGCTTCCTGACTCTTTCTTTGAGAGTAGATTCAACCATCATTCTACCAATCTGATAGGTGTGGATCATGCTGTAGGCCTTCATTGCTTCTTGAGCGCTGAATCCAGCACCAATGAGTATCTCTAAAAAGGCAGTGATAATTTTTCTTCCGTTTGGGGTAACCGGAATGTCCAGCAACATCGAATTCATGTCTGGGAATTGATCAGTGACTTCTTTAGTCGCCTTAGTGACAGCCAGATACTGTGACTTCCAGGAAGAATTTTTTCGTCTGGCAGGAAGTTTGACCTGCGCAAAAATAGCATCGATTGTTAAAGCGAATAGTTCCTCTTTGTTTGGGATGTAGTAGTACAAAGCCATAGGCGACACGCCTAGATTGTCCGCTAGTGAGCGCATGGTCAACTTACTCAGGCCATGCTCTTTAGCAAGACTCACTGCGGCACCGACAAAATCGCTATTAGACAAATTCACCTTGCGGGCGCTGTCCGCTTTTTTTGATAGCTTGCTCAACTTCTGTACCGTTCTAGAGAATTTATTTGTTATTGCTACATATAACAAAGAATTCTACCCTAGGAATTCCACTAGGACGAGGCAGGACGTCGATCTAGGGCTAGGTCGAAGGGCGCGAGTTGAGAGAGGCTTTGGTTGTTTGCCTTGGAAGAATGAGCAACTTGTTGAGCATACGCTGAATGCTTGTAATGCTTTACAAAGTAAAGTAATATTGATGCAGTTAAGCATCCTTTATTTACCGCGTATCAATTATGAAACCAGGCAAAGAAGTCCGCTCACTTCAGGGCAGACTTCAAGGCCCAGATTGTTCATAATTGGAGAAATCAGGAGTGAACTGTGAGTCTTTTTATCGGTGGCGAGTGGGTTCCTAGTTCTTCTGGGGCTGTTTTTGATTCGACGGATCCGGCTACTGGTGAGGTGTTGGGTCAGGCGGCTGATGGTACGCGTGCGGATATGGTGCGGGCGATTGCTGCGGCCAAGGAGGCTCTTCCTGCGTGGTCGGCGAAGACGGCTTATGAGCGTGCCGCGATTTTGATGAAGGCTTTTGCGTTGATGAATGCCAAGCGTGATGAGTTGGCGACGTTGATGACTAAAGAGCAGGGTAAGCCCATTCGGATGGCGCGTACTGAGGTGACGTATGCCGCTGATTTCTTGTCGTGGTTTGCTGAAGAAGCCAAGCGTGTGTATGGGCAGACGATTCCGTCTTCTCGTGCTGATCACCGGTTTATGGTGATTCAACAGCCGGTGGGTGTTGCTGCTGCGATTACGCCGTGGAATTACCCGATTTCGATGTTGACGCGCAAGATTGGTCCGGCTCTTGCTGCGGGTTGCACGATTGTGGTCAAGCCTGCTGAGCAGACGCCGTTGTGTGCGATTGCGACGATCAAAATTTTTGAAGAAGCTGGTGTTCCTGCTGGTGTGATCAACTTGGTGACCACCTCTGATCCGGTCAATGTGGGTGAAGAAATCTTGGTGAACCCTACGGTGCGCAAAATTAGTTTCACGGGTTCCACTGAAGTCGGCAAACTTATTGCTTCTAAAGCTGCTGCCACGATGAAGCGCGTATCAATGGAACTGGGTGGGCATGCACCGTTCATTGTGTTCGCTGATGCAGACCCAGTAAACGCAGCCAAGGGCGCGGCGGCGTTGAAGTCGTTGAACACTGGCCAGGCATGTATTTCCCAGAACCGTATTTTTGTGCACAAGTCCATCGCAGAGCAATTCACTAAGGTCCTCACTGAGCGCATGGCCGCGATGCCGGCAGGTCATGGTTTAGAAGACAAAGTCACGGTTGGGCCACTCATTGATGAGCAGGCCCTTGCCAAGATGGAACACCAGGTCGCGGACGCGGTTGCTAAAGGTGCAACGGTTGCTACCGGTGGTGTGCGCTTAATGGACAACGGTCTTGATAAAGGCTTGTTCTGGGCACCAACCGTGTTAACGGGTGTCACCCAAGACATGCTCATTTACCGTGAAGAAACCTTTGGCCCCATGGTGCCCGTCATCGAATTTGATGACGACGACGACATTATTGCGATGGCAAACGACACCGATTACGGCCTCGCGGCATACATTTACACGCCAAACTTGAGCCGTGCATTCAAAACAGCTGAAGCGTTGAACTTCGGCATGATCGGCATCAACGACATCAACCCCACCTCCGCTGCAGTGCCCTTTGGTGGCATGAAAGAAAGCGGACTAGGACGCGAAGGCGCCCGCGAAGG
>JBIIAA010000073.1:0-10257 GCA_044240165.1 Candidatus Nanopelagicales bacterium | reverse complement strand
TCGGTGTATTGATGTTCGCCCTGCTGAGTATTTCTGGGCAGTTGATTGGCTCAATGACCCTTGATTTCTTTGCTCCTACGCCCGGCTCCGAAGTCACCTTGTCACTTGTCATTGGCGTGCTACTGGCCTTTGTGGCCGTGGGCGTGACGGCCTTCAATCGACCCTCACATCGGTAGTGGATTGCATCCCAACGACTAGATGAGAGGATTCGGTCTGTGACCGCACAAATTCTTGATGGCAAAGCCACAGCAGCCCGCATTAAAGGTGAACTCCGCACTCGAGTTGACGCACTTCGCGCTCGTGGGATTACCCCAGGCTTAGGCACTGTGCTGGTTGGCGATGACCCAGGCAGCCACGCCTATGTCGGTGGGAAGCACAAGGACTGCGAAGAAGTCGGCATCTACTCAATTAGGGTCGACCTGCCAGCAGATACCACCCAAGAAGCACTTGATGCTGAGATCCGTCGTCTCAATGCCGACCCTGCCGTGACTGGCTACATCGTGCAATTGCCGCTACCAAAGCACCTCGACACCAATCGAGTGCTTGAACTGATGGATCCAAATAAAGACGCAGATGGCCTGCACCCAATGAATTTGGGTCGATTGGTGTTAGGCGAAGAAGCACCGCTGCCGTGCACACCGCGCGGCATTGTTGAACTCCTACGCACCTACAACGTAAACATTGATGGCGCGCATGTGGTTGTTGTTGGCCGTGGTGTCACTGTTGGTCGCCCGCTTGGTCTATTGCTTACTCGTCGTTCTGAGAATGCAACTGTGACGTTGTGTCACACGGGAACAAAGGATGTCGCTTCGTTCTTGCGCCAAGCAGACATCATTGTTGCGGCTGCTGGTGTTGCCCACTTGATCACGGCAGATGTTGTTCGTCCGGGTGCTGCCGTTCTTGATGTAGGCATCACTCGCACTGCTGCTGGTCTAGTTGGCGACGTGCACCCAGACGTGATGGAAGTTGCTGCCTTCGTTGCACCAATGCCAGGTGGTGTTGGTCCAATGACACGTGCAATGTTGTTGATGAACGTGGTTGATACCGCGGAACGCTTAGCTCGCTAACTACTCCCTGATTCTTAGCCGCTAGCAGTACCTGCTTCAGTTCGTTATTAGTTTGACCAGCTTGCGCCTGCGCGCATTTGATCTGACCATCGAATCTTGGCGCCGAGTTCGTGCGCTGCGCGAAGTGGCCAATGTGGATCGCGAAGCATTTGGCGTCCGAGGAAGCAGACGTCGGCCTTTTGATCTTCAAGGAGTTGTTCTGCTTGTGTCGGCTGGGTGATTCGACCAACTGCAGCGGTAAGAATTCCAGTTTGAGCTTTAATCTGCGCTGCTAGGTCAATTTGGTAATTCACTTCATTAGGAATTGCGGCAGTCAACAACGTGCCACCCGAGGATGCATCGATGAGGTCAACGCCGACTTCTTCTAGCGCTTTTACATAGGCAACGCTCTGGTCCATATCCCAACCACCTTCGGCCCAGTCTGTTGCCGAGATGCGCACAAATAAAGGCTTATCGGCAGGCCAAGCATCGCGCACAGCCTGCGCGACCATAAGTGGGAAGCGCATGCGATTTTCCAGAGAACCACCGTATTCGTCGGTGCGGTCATTGCTCAGCGGTGACAAGAACTGATGCATCAAGTAGCCATGAGCTGAGTGAAGTTCAATCACATCAAAGCCAGCCTTGTCGGCGTTAGTTGCAGCTTGCGCGAAGTCAGAAATTGTTTTGTCAATGTCCGCCTGATCCATTGCCTTTGGTGTGCTCATTTCGGCAAATGGTTTATCGGTTGCGCTGAGGGTTTGCCAGCCACCCTCGTCGGACGAGAGAACTTTTCCGCCAAGGAATGGAGATTGAGTGGATGCCTTGCGACCAGCATGACCCAGCTGGATGCCAGTCTTGACGCCTTGGGTGTGAATGAAGTCAGTTATGCGCTTCCATGCTGCTACCTGGTCGTCATTCCAGATGCCTGGGCAAGCCACGCTGATCCGCGCCTCAGGGCTCACGCCGGTGGCCTCGGCCATAACAAGGCCTGCCTTGCCTGTGGCATAGGCGCCCAAAGTGACCAAGTGCCAATCACCCACGATGCCGTTGACATCTGCGGAGTACTGGCACATAGGTGCCACCCAAGCGCGATTAGTGAATTCAGTGCCACGGATAGTTAAAGGTTCGAACAGGAGAGTCATACATTCCTCAAGGGGTCTAATTCTTCATAGATCTCGTTGGCGCAACTGCCTGCGCTCGAGGCTTTCGCCTTAGTGCCTACCTTATGACCTAAGGGTTAGGCTGGTATCAATGTCTCCTCATAGCGAAGAACCACTCGCCTCGGTCCACTCACTTCGTGATCACCGCAAGCGCGGATTCTCTCTTGCCCAATGGCCGATCGCTGTGGTGCTCGTGGGGGTTGCTCTATCGCTAGCGGTCGTGGCTTTCTGGTCATTTCGACGCGGATCCATCATGCTGTCAGCCTTTGTGACGCTGGCTTTTTTCCTACGCTTGTTACTTCCCGATGCTGATGCAGGCTGGTTGGTAGTGCGGTCAAAGCGGGTTGATGTGATCGTGCTTGCCGCATTGGCAATTGGACTCACTGTGATGTCGTTCTGGGTGCCGAACCCGAGCTAAACCTGTTCGAGACACATCGATTGATTTCACTAAAGGTTGCCGCCAGTTCCCGAACCCTGCCGAATTATTGAAGCGAGACCAGGAACCAGTCTCGTTGAACGTTTCAGCACCCATGGAACTCCTTTCGTTGCCACCCAGAGGGTTCGCCTTGCGATGTCATCCTCGAAGTCGAGATTTTCTTGGCTTCCCGCATGGCCTAAAAGCTGGGCTGTTGATTGCGCCAACTGTTGATACCCGCGAGGGGATGGATGAACGCGATCAATTGACAGGTAGTCATCTAGATAGGCAGTGGGGTCATCCCAGCGGTCCAGGATTAACGCGCTAGTTTGCGCTGTTGACTCTCGAATAGCGGTGTTCAGAAGTTGAACTCGGTATGCGAGTGCTTTTCGAACTGGCCCAGGAACGGGACAGGTTCTAGAAACGTCTTGAAGGTTGAGCACAACAATCTTGGCCTGTGTGCGTTCAAGTTTCTCGACCACTGCGTGGAGTTCATCGGAAAATTTGCGCGGACAGAACCCGCGCCGGACAGCATCATTTCCACCAACGCTTAGAAGAATAATGTCGGGACGAGTGATCAGGACAGCGGCGACTTGCGTTTGAGCCACATCTTGGATGCGGGCACCAGGCCATGCGAATCGCTGGTGTGTATCGGCACGAAGAGTGCGGGCGAGTCGCCCTGACCAAGATGACGCTGTAATGCGGCTACCGGTATCCCCAACACCGTAAGCGATGCTGTCGCCTAAGGCCGCAATTGTTGTCATGCTGCGTGATCCCGGGCGCTTGCTGGCAGTAAGCCGTGAATTTCCAGCATTCGTTGAGCCGTCTTAATCCAGGTGAACTCTTCTGCACGTCTTCGCGCCTTGAACCTAATATCGGGCGAAGCGACGAGTTTTTGAACACCGCGAGACCAGAGTTCGCCACTCAAAGGCAGGGCCAATCCTGCGCCGCCAACGACTTCTGGGATCGCTGAACCGTAATTTGAGATGACGGGTGTGCCGCAGGCTAAGGCTTCCAAAGCGGCGAGTCCAAAGGTTTCGATAGGTCCTGGGGCGATGACAACGTCTGAACTTGCGAGTGCCTGAGCAACATGTGCTCGACCATCGAGAAAGCCGAGCATGGTGGCAGGAAGATACTTCAGCTTGCTTGCGATGGATCGTTCAAGAGGACCAGCGCCGGCGACAAGGAGATGGGCCTTCACACCACTCTTGATGAGAGACTCGAGGACGTCAATTGCAAAATCTGGTCGCTTTTCTGAACTCAGCCTGCTGCATAACATGACCAAAACTTCCGCATCGAATTTCTCTCGCCATTGGGAATTTGCCTTGTCTGGACTGAATGTTTCAAGATCAACGCCCAACGCAACTTTGGTGTATTCGATTCCGATTCGATCAAATTCTTGTCCGGCGTAATTTGTAGTGCACACAAGCGATGCTCCATGCTTGGCCGCTAAACGATTCAAGCGGTCAGCTATTCCTACCCCAGTTATTGATGGAGCAAAAGAATGAATCACTCCGTCAAGGCGTTCATGGGCCATGATCGTGACCGGAATTCCATGGCTCTTAGCCCAACTGGAAATTGGTAATAAAGTTGTGCGATCAGAAAGCTCGATCGCATCTGGCTGAATTCTTTCGAGGAGCTTTTCTACCTGTTTTGTGCGAAGAATTACTCGGTAGCCTCCGCTTTTAGGTACAACAGGGCTGGCTATCTCGTGGAAAACGACGGATCCTTTATCCGTTTCTAGATCCTGTATTCCAGGAACAATGATGTGCGTTTTGTGACCAAGAGCGGCGTAGCTGTTAGCCAGCTCTCGAGCACAAGTTCTGATCCCACCGCTGCGTGGGCCAAAGAAGTTTGCGAGGTGGACGATGGTCGCCATGTCAGGCAGATTCGCGTAGGCCAGAACGATGAGAAACGCGTCGATAGTGGCGGATCAAATCTAAGGTGAGTTTGTCCCAGCTGCGTTCAGCTACTTGAAGCAAACCATTCTCGATAATTCGATTCCGTAATTCGGATTCAGAGAGAAGCCGCTGCACCTGGAGTTCCATGTCTTTTTGATCACCAGGTGTATAGAACATGCCAGTCTGCTCGTGTTCGATGAGATCCCGAGGACCACCAATGGATGGGGCAACGACCGGAACGCCAGAGGCCATGCCTTCCTGAATCACTTGGCAAAAAGTCTCCAATTCACCTGCAGCGACCAACACATCCAAACTTGCGATAGCAGTGGATAGTTCGGCGTCATGCAATCTGCCAGTAAAAATGGCATCGGGCATTGTGCGCATGAGATCCAAGCGATCGGGACCATCACCGATGACAACGACTTTCAGGTCTTTACGCCGGGAAAGATTTGCGAGGATCTTTATATTCTTTTCTGGGGCGAGTCTTCCTACGAAGCCAATGAGAGGCTTGCTCGGTGCGTAGTTTGAGCGGAGTAATTCAGATCGCAGGCTAGGCGAAAACTTCTCTCGATCCACACCTCTTCCCCAGAGTTCGACGGTTCGAACGTCAATTGACTCCAGATATTCGCGCGAAGATTGTGAAGGAGCCAAGGTAAGGGTTGCTTGCTTATGAATGCCTCGAATCACGTTGTCTGCTAGAAATGAAACGGTGCCGAGCTTGTAGTGATCTGCATAACCAGAAATATGAGTCTGAAATACCGCAACGCTTGGGATATCGAGATTTTGAGAGGCGTGCAGGACTTGCCTTCCCAAAACCATGGGCGAGGCTAAGTGCGCAACTGTTGGTTGAAAATCCCAAAGAACTCTTTCCAGGCTATTGATTGACGGGAAGGCGATATCCACGTCGTGAACCCCTGGAATTTCAAAGGACCGCACGCGATGCACGGGAGTACCTTCGAAATGGTCTTCCTCATAACTATCTGGCGCGATGATCAGCGTAGGAATTTTATGCTTCGCAAGATTCCTTGCGACTTGAACGACGGAATTGGCAACACCATTTGTGCGTGGCAGGAAAGATTCAGCTGAGATCGCAACTCGCATGTATCTAATAAAGCACTACTGGTCTAACGAGAAGACTCACACGATTCAACGTGTTTGAGAACGAATGGCAAACACTTGGAATTTTTGTCATTTGAAGCGCGGTGTTACTTGCTATTGCTTGTAATTTCTCATTGTGACTCCAGTAGCAGTGTTTGATCTAGACAACACGTTAGTTCGCGGCTCGTCGCTTTTCCATTTTGGTTGGGCTTTGGTGCGGCGGGGCGCAATTAGTCCGATCCAGGTTTTGCGGTACGCGGTTGCAGAGTTCCTATATGTGCGTAGGTGCACGGAACGAGAAGGCCTTCCTAGTTTACTCGCTGAAAGACTGCTCGGGTTAGTCAAGGGGCGTTCGCAAGAAGAACTCGTTATGCACGCCCGCGTTTTCGCAGCAACATCACTGCACCGTCACCTCATCCCTGAGGTGGTCAATCAGCTAGTTGCATTTCGCAAATTGGGCATTCCTTGCTACATCGCGACGGCGAGTCCGCAGGAACTCGCTCAAGCGATTGCGGATGAGCTTGGAATGACTGGCGCAATCGGAACTGTTTCCCACACCTTTGCTGGTCGGTTCACCGGTTCACTTGCTTCACCTCTTGCGCATGGCGAGGAGAAAGCCAGAAGGGTCCAGCAGCTTTTTGATCGCGAGGGCTACGAGCGAGCAACTTCATGGGCGTTCTCTGACTCCATCAATGATTTGCCACTTCTCGTAATTGTTGGAAACGCAGTCGTCGTAAATGCTGACAAGAACCTTTTGCAAATCGCGGAGTTGAATGACTGGGTAGTTCTGACGAGTACCAAACGTCTGAGCAGGATATTCAACGCAGATCCAGTTCAACCCGGGATATAACTACTCCCAACGTGCAGCGAGTCGGTATTCATTTGGCCAGCGAATCTTGAAGTTCAGTTCTTTTGCGGCGCGCAAGGGCCAATGTGGATCACGAAGCAACTGACGCCCAAGGAAGACTGCATCCGCTTTGCCGCTTGCAATGATGTCTTCTGCTTGTGCGCTGCTCGTTATTCGTCCACCTGCCGCAGTGAGTCCAGGTGATTGGGCCATGAGCTGTTCGGCGAGATCGATTTGGTAATTCACATCGTCTGGGATGGGCGCGGTTGGATGCGATCCACCAGAGGACACGTCGATGAGATCGATGCCTGCGGCTCGCAGTTTGTCACTGAAAGTGATCGATTCTTCAAGCGTCCAGCCACCATTGACCCAGTCAGTGGCCGAGATACGAACGAACATCGGGCGATCTTGTGGCCAGGCTTTTCGCACTTCGGTAAGCACTTCAAGCGGATAGCGCATGCGATTTTCCAGACTGCCGCCGTATTCGTCAGTGCGGTGATTACTTAATGGTGACAAGAACTGATGCAGCAAGGTTCCATGCGCAGCATGCACTTCTAGAACATCGAAATTTGCACTGATTGCTCGATGCGCAGCCTGTACGTGGGCTTGCATTACTTCGTCTAAGTCAACTTGCGTCATGACCTTTGGTTCAGGTAATTCATCGAAGGGCACGGCAGAGGGTGCAAGGGTTTGCCAACCACCGTGCTCGGGGGGAATCGGGCCGGCGCCTCCAGCGGGAGGAGCAACCGACGCTTTGCGTCCGGCATGGCAAATTTGAAGGCCCATCAAGGTGCCTTGGCTCTGGACAAAACTGGTGATTCGCTTCCAAGCCTGCTCTTGTTCGTCATTCCAAATGCCGGGGCACAGAGGAGTCAGGCGCCCGGTTGCCATCATTGCGGTGCCCTCGGTCATCACCAGTCCTACTCGTCCGATGGCAAAGCCTCCAAGGTGAGCCAAGTGCCAGTCGCCCACGACTCCCTCAGGCGCGCTGTATTGGCTCATAGGGGCAAGCCAGATCCGGTTATTGAAGGTTCGACCACGGATTTCAAGCGGGGCAAAGAGCAGTGACATGCCGAAACTGTAAGGCTCGTTCGATGCAGGTGACGTGCGGCGTTCCAGTCTTTGCCATAGTTCGGGAATGACTTCTTCATCTGGTCCTCGCCTGCGTGCCATCTTGGATGCGATCCCTGCGTATAAAGCTGGTCAGCCAGCCCGGGTCCTAGAAGGGGTGACCTCATACAAATTGTCATCCAATGAGAACCCGTTTCCGCCGTTGCCCGAAATAGTGCAGGCAGCAACGACAGCAGCGAACTCGATGCAGCTATATCCAGATTTCGCATCTACTGCGCTAGTCGATGCGCTTGCTCAAAGATTCGATGTTCCCGCTTCGCATATTGCCGTTGCAACGGGAAGCGTTGCATTAACTCAGCAACTCGTGAATATCACCAGTGAGCCCGGTGATTCCGTAATGTTTGCTTGGCGTTCCTTTGAGTCTTACCCAATCGTGACAATGATTGGTGGAGCGACTCCGGTTCGCGTTCCCCTTGATGCAAATGACCGCCACGATCTTGATGCAATGCTCGAAGCAATTGATTCGACGACGCGTTTGATTTTTGTGTGCAATCCAAATAACCCAACAGGCACAGCGGTTGGGGAAAAACCGCTTGCAGGCTTTCTTTCGAAAGTCCCATCAGATGTGTTAGTAGTGATCGACGAGGCCTATCGCGAATTCGTAGATCCGGGAACGATTCCGGATGGCCTGGATTTCTATCGCGAATATGCAAACGTCGCAGTGTTACGCACCTTCTCTAAGGCTTATGGTCTCGCTGGACTTCGTGTTGGTTTTTGTATCGCGCATGAGCCGGTTGCTGAAGCCTTACGCAAAGTGCAGATTCCTTTCGGGGTTTCCTCGATTGCACAGGCTGCAGGTATTGCTGCCTTGGTTTCTGAGGTTGAACAAGCAGCGTTTACTCGGTGCGAAACCTTGGTTTTGGAACGCAACAGAGTTCGTGACGCACTCGCTGCGGCTGGATTTTCGCCTTCAGAGTCCGAGGCCAACTTCGTCTGGCTTCGCCTTGGCGAGAAGACGTCCGCGTTTGCCGAGGCCTGCGAAGGCGCCGGGGTAGCGGTTCGTCCCTTCGCGGGCGAGGGAGTTCGGGTGTCGGTGGGGCTGCCCCAGGCCAATGACCAGTTCATCTCAACCGCAAAGATCTGGCTAGAAGGCCAGCGGTAACGCCCAAGATCTACCCCAAAGCGGACTTCGATCGTGCTTATGGGGTGCTTCGAGTGAGTGGTGCATCACATGGCGCTGATCCGTGGGGAATAGCCCTTCGCCCCCACAGTATGTTTGGCCTTTGATTTGTCCCATATCCCTTTTGGAAGGCTACGCATGGCTCGCAGTGGCAAGATCGCCGTTATCGGTGCAGGTTTCTACGGTTCAACAACAGCTATGCGTCTAGCTGAGTACGACATCTTTGAGACGGTTGTTCTCACCGATGTTGTCGACGGCAAGGCTGAAGGCCTGGCTCTGGATATGAACCAGTCCCGTTGGATCGAAGGTTTTGAAACTAAGGTCGTCGGACAGACCACCGGTATGGACGGTTCAGGCTACGAAGCCATTGCCGGTTCAGAGATCGTTGTCATCACTGCAGGTCTGCCGCGCAAGCCAGGCATGAGCCGCATGGACCTCATCGAAACCAACGCAAAAATCATGCGTCAGGTTGCTGAGAACATTGCCAAGCATGCACCAGGCACGGTCATCATCAACGTCTCGAACCCACTTGATGAGATGACTGCCCTTGCGCAGATCGTTTCCGGTTTCCCATATGCACGAGTTATCGGCCAGGCCGGAATGCTCGACACCGCTCGCTTCACCCACTTTGTGGCTGAAGAGCTCGACGTTCCTGTTGCCTCAGTAACCACACTTACTTTGGGATCACATGGCGACACCATGGTGCCTGTTGCATCGGCCTGTTCGGTGAGCGGCAAGCCGCTGACTGACCTGTTGCCGGCAGACAAGATCGAAGAGCTCGTCGTTCGCACCCGCAACGGTGGAGCCGAAGTGGTCGCACTTCTTAAGACGGGCTCTGCTTACTACGCTCCGTCAGCTGCTGCTGCTCGGATGGCCAAGGCTGTTCATGAAGATTCAGGTGCTGTTATGCCTGTGTGTGCTTGGGTCGATGGCGAGTACGGCCTCGCTGGTGCTTACCTCGGTGTTGAAGCAGAACTCGGCAAGGGCGGCATTCGCAAGATTGTTGAAACCCCACTTTCTGATGCCGAAAAGGCACTACTCGTAGAGGCATACGAAGCAGTCAAGGTTAAGCAAGCAGACGTAAAAGATCTTTAAAGATTGACCGGTGAGTGCATCGAAACCCGATGCACTCACCGTTTTCTCCAGACCTACCCAACAGGAGCAACCGTATGAGCAAGATCAAGGTAGTGAACCCAGTCGTTGAACTTGATGGCGATGAAATGACTCGCATCATTTGGCAGTTCATCAAAGATGAACTCATCGTTAAGTACCTCGATATTGATTTGAAGTACTACGACCTCGGTATGGAACACCGCGATGCAACCGACGATCAAGTCACCATTGACTCAGCGGAAGCAATCTTGAAGTACGGCGTAGGTGTGAAGTGTGCAACTATCACCCCGGACGAAGCCCGCGTTGAAGAATTCGGTCTGAAGAAGATGTGGAAGTCGCCAAATGGCACTATCCGAAACATCCTCGGCGGCGTAATCTTCCGTGAGCCAATCATCATCTCGAACATTCCACGTTTGGTACCAGGCT
>JBIIAA010000169.1:0-2910 GCA_044240165.1 Candidatus Nanopelagicales bacterium | reverse complement strand
TCAGCTGAAAGTTCCAGCACGATTTGGCTGGCTGCTGTTGCCACATCAAGGCCAGCGGTCACGAGTGCTCGCAGGTAGGTCGTGGCCGAGGCAAGTACAAATGCGAGTTCTTGGCCTTCACTTGCGCCTGCATCTGCAGCCGCAACTGCCGAAGCGCGGAAGGTGCGAACTCTTGGAGTTGTTGAAGCTACTGCGATCGCCACACCTTCTGCGATAGCTGCTTCTAGTCCTTGCGGCAAAACGCCTTGCGCTGCAAGCGTTCCAATGGGATCAATCCCAAACGTCCCGGCAGGTTGAGCACCTTGCACTCCGGCCTTGGCGAGAATCTGTGTCAACCACTCTGCAGTGACTGCTGCATAAGCCCCTGAGCGCAACGAGATTGGTGCAATATCTAGGAGTACGCCATCGAGAACTCGAGCTAAATGATCCGCCGAACGAACGCTTACCCCGACACCATCTCCCGCTAAATCAAGATGAATCTCAAGGCTGGATGCGCCATTGCGGAGTTCAGTAAGGGCATGCGTATTTGCCGTGGCGATGTTTGGGTGCGTCACACAGGCTCGAATATCCCAAGCTCCGTCAACACGAGGGGCCAAAGTTCCACCACGGGTAAGCGGTGCAAAGCCAGGCAAGCCCGACTCGTCATGCTCAACCGCGATGTCTTCAGCGGTATAGAGCGGCTCAATTCGGATGCCATCAAGAGTGGTGGTGACCAAAATCTTTTCGAAGTCACCCCCCTTGATTGCTTTGTTGACCTCAACTAGCCAGGCCGCACGGGTTGGTTCTTCGAATTCGCCGGCCAGCACGAGGCCGTTAGAGGAAGCAGTCACAATCCAAACCCTACTCATGAATCAGGTGGCCCCGAGGGGCCACCTGAGATGTAAACGTAATCATCAACCAGACGTTACTCGTCTTGGCCGCGAACCCGAATCTTGCTACCAAGCCAACGAAGTGGATCGTACTTCTGGTCAGCAACGCGCTCCTTCATCGGAATCAGAGCGTTGTCGGTGATCTTGATGTGCTCTGGGCACACTTCGGAGCAGCACTTGGTGATGTTGCAGTAGCCAAGACCAAGATCCTCTTGGGCAAGTTGCTTGCGATCCAAAGTGTCAAGAGGGTGCATGTCGAGCTCTGCTGCACGCATCAATACACGTGGACCAGCAAAGACTGGCTTGTTCTCGTCATGGTCACGAACCACGTGGCAGGTGTTCGTGCAAAGGAAGCACTCAATGCACTTACGGAACTCTTGACTACGTTCAACGTCAATCTGCTCCATGCGGTAGTCGCCTGGCTTGAGATTCGCGGGCGGTGTGAATGAAGGAACTTCACGAGCCTTTTCGTAGTTGAACGAGACATCGGTGACGAGGTCACGAATAACTGGGAACGCGCGAAGTGGCGTGACCGTGATGGTCTCTTCCTCTTCGAAGGTGTTCATCCGAGTCATGCACATGAGGCGTGGCTTGCCGTTGACCTCTGCGCTACATGAACCGCACTTACCAGCCTTGCAGTTCCAACGGATTGCAAGATCGTTTGCCTGCTCTGCTTGAACACGATGAAGAACATCGAGCACAACTTCACCCTCGTTGACTGCAACGGTGTAGTTGACTAGTTCGCCTTCACCGGCATCGCCTCGCCAAATGCGAAAGTTTGCTGAGTAACCCATATCAGGATGTCCCTTGCGCTAGTGAGCTGAGTTCTTCTTCGGTCATGTATTTCGAAAGTTCGCCTTCATCAAAGAGTGCGGCTAATTCCGGGGTCATCATTGGCAGTAACTGCTTGAAGATCTCAAGGTTTTGACCTTCAGCACGCAAAATCAGGTTGAACTTGCGCCATTCGACATCCATGCCTGGGAAGTCTTCACGAGTGTGTCCACCACGTGATTCTTCGCGAGTAAGCGCAGAAAGCGCCACACACTGAGAAACCAATAATTGCTTTGGTAGATCCAGAGCAAGGTGCCAACCTGGGTTGTAACCACGCCCGCCCTTGACCTGCATATTGGCCATGCGCACTTTGAATTCTTCAATTTTTGCCAGGGCTTCAACGATCTCTGATTTGGTCCGAATAATGCCAACCAAGGAGTTCATCATGTCTTGCAGATCAGCCTGAATAGCGTAGGGACTTTCGCCATCCTCATTTGTGAACGGAGCGAGTGCCCAGTCGATGGCTTCCTGAAGATCAGCGTCACTCACAGTCGGCGCTTCAACAGTGTCAACGAACTCGGCTGCATACAAACCTGCACGACGGCCAAAGACCAAAAGATCCGAGAGTGAGTTGCCACCGAGGCGGTTTGAACCGTGCAAGCCGCCACCAACTTCGCCAGCTGCGTACAAACCACGGGCTCCGATTGCTGCCTGAGTGTCTGCTTCTACTTCAATGCCACCCATGACGTAGTGACAGGTTGGCCCAACTTCCATCGACTCTTGTGTGATGTCAACGTCAGCAAGTTCCTTGAACTGATGCCACATCGAAGGCAACTTGGTCTTGATCACCTCTGCTGGCAAGCGCTTTGACACATCGAGGAAGACGCCGCCGTGTGGCGATCCTCGGCCAGCCTTAACTTCAGTATTGATAGCGCGCGCAACTTCGTCACGTGGCAGCAACTCCGGTGGGCGAAGGTTGTTGTCTGGATCGGTGTACCAGCGATCAGCTTCTTCTTCAGTGGTCGCGTACCTGTTCTTGAAAACCTCAGGGATGTAGTCGAACATAAAGCGTCGACCTTCAGAGTTCGTGAGAACGCCGCCGTCACCGCGAACGGATTCGGTCACCAAGATGCCCTTGACCGACAGTGGCCAGACCATGCCCGTTGGGTGGAACTGGAGGAATTCCATATTCATCAAATTGCCGCCGCATTCAAGAGCCATGGCGTGACCGTCTCCGGTGTACTCCCATGAGTTTGAAGTGACCTTGTAT
>JBIIAA010000088.1:0-8157 GCA_044240165.1 Candidatus Nanopelagicales bacterium | reverse complement strand
TGGACTCGAGCTGGCGCTTTAGCTGGACTTTTCGCACATGCCCCTTCTGCCGCGCATCCTTATGTCGTAAGACCGGAACGAATTTTGGCGACCCGACCAACGCCTGAAGCCAAAAGCAAACGAGAAGTCGATACTGCGACTCCTACGGCTCAGCGACTCGGGATCACACTCGAAGACGACCACACTCATGGCAATGAAATCGACCTGGTTGAAGAGGTACTTGGACGATCTGAATCAACATTGATCGTCTGGCACCACGGAACGATGGCCAAGATTGTTCGTCATTTTCCTGTGACGAATAAAGAAGAAATTCCGCATCGGTGGCCCGATGAACGATTCGACCTAATCTGGATACTGGTCAAAGAGCCGTCAGCTGTTCTTGCATACCGCTTCATATCCGTACCGCAACTGCTACTCGCCCACGATCTCGACGAGAGATAGCAACAATAATGAATGACCAACCAGTTGATCCTCAAGATATAGAAACGCTACGGACCCCCGAACAAATTGTTGCACGTGCATTGATGAAGAAGAAGAAGGAAAGAAAACGTTTTCTCACTCTTGTCTCAATAACGCTCGCTGTGTTTCTCTCTTGGCTCGGAAGTACGATCTTTGTTACCTCGCATAATGTTGTTGCCCAACAATTCCAGACAAGTCATCTGGCTGTCACTCTCACGCTATCTAGTTACTCCATCGCACTAATCATGCTTGCGGTCGCTGGTGGAAGAATCTGCGATATAGCCGGCCGCAAGCGGATGTTCATCATTGCAGGTTCGATGTACGTGGTCACCGGCTTAGTCGGAGCAACAGTTGACAATCTTTGGTCGCTACTTATCGTTCGAATACTTATGGGGTCATGTGCGGCTCTGATACTCACCTCAACCGGTGGAATCCTCGTCACGACGATGCATGGAACGACACGTCATGACGCCTGGCTCCTTTGGCGTGGTGCTGGAATGTCGGGAATGGTACTTGGACCTGTGATTGGCCCAATTATCTCTACCCAAACGCAGTGGCGATTGCCTTTTCTATTCGATGCAGCGCTGATGCTGGTCGCGCTTGCGCTTGGTGCGTATGCCATGAAGGAAAGTCGCGACACTGATAGCACCTTCACCCTCGGTCTACTCTTTCCCACGATGCTTTTAGGCCTTGGAATATTAAGCCCCTACCTCGCGATTCTCGCTGCAAAGAATCAAGTAGATAACTGGTCACTCATCTGCGCGATATTAATTGCTGGCGTGGCATGCATTAGTGGTTTCTTCATTCTCAATAGAAAAGCGTCCAATAAACTCTTTGATACCAATATTGTTTTGCACAATCGCCGCATGTGGCTCACGGATATATTCGGAGCCATACATGTTGGTGCGCTTTTCGTAGTTGTGGCTGCATTCACTGTCATTCTTGACGCTGATACCAATCTAAGTTCAGTATGGATCGGCATCGGACTATTGCCGCTGGTGCTCCCATTAATTGCTCTACATCTATCCGCACACCGATTTCGCGAAAAGCACGGACTTACGAGGCAAAAAGAAACGATCATTGGTTGTGTTCTTTTAGGGCTGAGCATGACGTGGTGGTTCTTGGTTGGAGTGCAGTCACCGTCGTATCTCACGGTGTTACCTTCGCTCATACTGGCAGGTGCTGGATTCGGTCTGATTCGACTGTATGGACACATGGGAGTAATTAAGGAAACAGGCCAACGATGGGCCTCCACACTTTTCGGAACACGTACATTTAGCAACCACATGGGTGCCGGAGTTGGAGCTGTGGTGGTGGGATTTGTTCTTGCTTCAGCTTCGATCGGAGCCAACACTTTAGAGCCAGAAGTTGGTAAACAGGCTGGTGTGGTTGCTGGGTTAGCAATCTTGCTGGTGATCCTCAGCTCCGCTGTCTTTGCTTGGCTGAAAAGTGAACTACTCGGTCTTGAAGACCCACATTGGAATGCGGCTGCTCATGTCGCCGAGGAGCCTCGACCAATTATTCTTTCGCCGTAACTGTTGCAGTAAGTCGACGATCACCCTTATTACCGGACTCGCAACAACACTTGCTCACTAACTGTTTGTAGGCGACTTTGATTCACGCACGACCATTTCTTGGCCTAAGCCTGCAACAAGTCGGCCCTGCTGATCGTAGATGTGACCGATGTAGTGGCCACGGCCGTAAGCCATGGATTGCGGATGCCAATCCATCAGGTTCCACTCGTTCATATTTACCGGCCGGTAAAACCACATCGCGTGATCCAAGCTTGCGGTGCGCGGGTTCTTTGGAAACTCATTGAACTCGACAAGGCCAGTGTAAAAATCTGAAACGTAGGTCAGCACGCATGCGTGTAAATGGGGGTCGTCAGGCAGTGGGGTTACTGATCTGGTCCAAGTGCAATGTGGCATGTCGTGGTTGGCGTTAGGTGCAGCATCACGCAACTGGATGTCCTGCGAACCGCGAGGCACACCCTGCACGATCGATTCTTCTGGGCTCAACACCGAAGGCATTGATACTGCCTGCACGTCTGGCCCATCTTCGAGTTGATGGAACGAAACTGACATGTTGAAAATAACTTCCCTATTTTGAACGGCAACGATGCGTCGAGCGGCGTAGGAACGTCCATCGCGGTCGCGAAACACCTGCAATTCGATTGGTAAAGAACCGCGCCCCGCACGCAAGAAATATGCATGAAGTGAATGTGGGACTTGATCGGGCTCGACAGTTTTGCAGGCAGCGAGTAATGATTGCGCTGCGACTTGGCCACCGTATAAGCCAGGAAATCCTGAATCGAGAGCTCGCGTAATGAAGTTATCTTCATCGATGCGATCGATTGTGAGGATGTCAAGGATGCTGTCCATTCACAGAACCTTACGCGTGTGGGTTTCAACTCAACAAACGCGCAGTGTCAATGCAGTAGATCTGTGCGGGTGAACAAAATGAAACGGCCGGTGAAAAAATTCACCGGCCGTTTCCATGTTTACCTAGAAGCGCTGGGCTCCATCAAGACGGATGGTGTAACCGTTGAGGAAGTCGTTCTCGCAGATCTGAAGTGCGAGCTGTGCGTATTCATCAGGGCGACCCATGCGCTTTGGGTTCGGGATAAGCGCACCGAAGCGCTCGTTGAGCGCATCGGCCGATGCGTCTCCGTAAGCGTAGGTATGGAACGTTCCTGGCGCGATTGTCATCACTCGAATACCGGCAGGTCCAAGATCGCGAGCTGCAGTAAGGGTCATGCCGATGACTCCGCCCTTGGCTGCTGAGTAAGCAACCTGACCGACCTGGCCTTCAAAACCAGCGATTGAAGCGGTGCCAATGCAAACTCCGCGCTGGTTGTCCGCAAGAGGCTCGTTTTGGCTCATGACTGCTGCTGCACGTGAAAGCACAGTGAAGTGACCGATCAAGTAGATCTCAACCGAGAAACGGAAAGACTCAAGAGGGATCGGGACACCATGGCGATCGACCATGCGAACTGCGCCGCCTCCTGGACCACCCATGCCACCATGCACTGCAACTGCGACACGAAGGGGAGCCATCTCCTGGGCTGCATTGACGGCTTCGATGACGGCTTGTTCATCGGTGATGTCAGTTCGTACGTACTGCACTGCTGAGCCGAGCTCCTTTGCGAGTGCATTTGCGCGCTCGTCGTGGAGGTCAGCGATGACGACCTTTACGCCTTTATCGACTAGTCGACGAACGGTTGCTTCACCGAAGCCGCCGGCACCGCCAGTAACGATTGCTGATGCGCCTTTGAGTTCCATAGTTCCTCCTGTTGATCTTTGTGAGTCATGTATTGAATGGGCAAATTATGGCTGGCGAAGAGCCAGCGTGTAGTGGGAACAAAAGAAAAGTGACTGACGCGATATCCGCCAGCCACTTCTCTTCGATACTTACTTAGAAGCGCTGGGCTCCATCGAGGCGGATGGTGTAGCCGTTGAGGAAGTCGTTCTCACAGATCTGAAGTGCGAGCTGTGCATACTCATCGGCGCGACCCATGCGCTTTGGGTTCGGGATGAGCTGAGCAAAACGCTCGTTGAGCTGCTCAATTGGCACATCGCCGTAGGCGTAGGTGTGGAAGGTGCCCGGAGCAATAGTCATCATGCGGATACCGGCTGGGCCAAGATCGCGAGCTGCCGTCAACGTCATGCCGATAATGCCGCCCTTGGCCGCTGAGTAGTCAGACTGACCAACCTGGCCTTCAAAGCCGGCGATTGAAGCGGTGCCAATGCAAACTCCGCGCTGGTTGTCAGCAAGAGGCTCGTTTTGGCTCATAACTGAGGCGGCACGTGAAAGCACGGTGAAGTTTCCTACGAGGAAAACTTCGACCGTACGGCGGAAGGTCTCAACGGGGTAGGTCTCGCCGTTACGTCCGACAAAACGCTTGCCTGCTGCTGGGCCACCATGAACGGCTACTGCTACGCGAAGTGGTGCCATCTCTTGGGCTGCATTTATGGCTTCGATTACGTTCTGCTCATCGGTGACGTCGGTGCGGACGTACTGAATGCTGGAACCAAGTTCCTTGACGAGTGCGGTTGCCCGCTCGTCGTGAAGATCTGCGATAACGACCTTGACGCCCTTGTCGACAAGACGACGAACTGTTGCCTCGCCGAAACCGCCGGCGCCGCCGGTCACGATGGCTGATGAACCCTTGAGCTCCATATTTCCTCCTGAAACGTGTCAATTTGGTCCATGGAATCAAGGACCGGTCTGTGGAACGGCACCTTCTTCGCTGACGCCGAAAGTGAACTTTAGCGAATTATCTACCGCATTTACATCTATGGCCTTATTATTACTAAAGTAAGAGGTCCTAAGAGGGCCCGCCATTCGGTGGGAAGCTCGTGGAACCCGTCCGTTGGCGTTAATTTTGACGCCTTGTCGTAGTGAGGTAATCATGACTGAAGCTGTCATTGTCAGCGCTGTACGAACACCTATTGGAACCTCCCGCAAGGGAACCCTGAGTGAGACCTCCGGCGAGACTCTTGCCGCATTCATCCTTGCCGAAGCCATCAAGGCCGCCGGTATCGATGCCAACGATGTTGATGACGTCATCTTCGGCGAAGCAATGTATGGCGGCGGTGACCTTGCTCGTAACGCAGCGGTAGCTAACGGCCTTATCGATGTTGCTGGTCAGGCTGTTAACCGGCACTGTGCCTCAAGTTTGGCTGCTTTAGGTAATGCCGCAGCGTCAATCAAGAGCGGCATGGAAGATGTTGTCGTTGCTGGCGGCGTTCAAGCCGGCTCGATGGGACCAGCCTTGAAGTGGCGCGTTGCCGGCACTGAAGATGAATTCGAAAGCCGCATCCCACCAACATTCCCATACACGGCAGATTTAACTGATGACGTAACGCTGTCAGTTGGCTGGAATGTCGCACAGGCACATGGCATCTCCCGTGAAGACATGGACTCGTGGGCTTGGCGTTCGCATATGCGCGCAGCGCAGGCAATCGCTGAGGGCAAGTTCAAGGATGAAATTCGCCCGATCACGGTGAAGACGAAGGACGGTTCAACCGTGGTTTTCGACACCGATGAGCATCCTCGCGGCGGCTCCACTATGGAGAAGTTAGCTACCTTGAAGCCCCTTCATCCAGAAATCGAAGGATTCTCAATCACTGCCGGAAATGCTTCTGGCACAAATGATGCTGCTTCAGCAGTGGTCGTCGTCAGCGACAAGTACGCAGCTGATCACAATCTAGAGACCTTGGCAATCGTGAAGTCTTGGGCAGCAGCAGGCGTGGATCCGAAGTTCACCGGTATGGGTGCAATTTCTGCTGCTCAGAAGGCGCTTGATCGGGCTGGTCTGAAGGTTGCTGACATTGACCTTTGGGAAATCAATGAGGCATTCGCATCTGTGCCAGTGGCTGCTTGCAAAATCATGGGCATCGATGAAGAAAAGGTCAACATCTACGGCAGTGGTTGTTCATTGGGTCACCCAGTCGCAGCATCTGGCACCCGTCAGATCGCAACCTTGATTCATGAACTCCGTCGTCGTGGCGGCGGCATTGGTCTCTCCACCATGTGTGCCGGTGGCGGACAAGGTGGCGCAGTCATCATCGAGGTTCCAGCACCGTAGTTCTTTAACTGAAAGGCCCCGTCGGCTGTGGATGTTCACAACTAAGTGGACGGGGCCTTTCAGTTGCACTAACGTCAAAAACAGATATCAGTAAGCCAATAGACAAGGCGCGCCCAAAGTTCGCGCAGTCAAGGAGACAGGTTCGTGGCAGTTAATAAGATGGCCGTTGTTGGTTGCGGCACTATGGGTAGCGGAATCATTCAGGTTGCAGCTCAGACCGGAATTGAAGTTGTTGGTATTGAAACCAATGAAGCTGCAGCAGAGCGAGCGCTCAATCGAATTAATGCAGGTCTTGATGCAACGTTGAAGCGTGGCAAGATCACTGAAGAACAAGCTGCAAGAGCGCGCGAAGTCTTCAGCATCACTACTGACCTTGGCGCTGTCGCAAGTGCTGACATCGTGGTTGAAGCGGTCTTCGAAGATGTCGCACTCAAGAACGACGTCCTTGGCCGCATCGACAAGCTCGTTGGCCCGAACACTTTCATCGCCTCAAACACATCAACAATTCCTTTGGTGATTTTGGCTGCAGCCACCACCCGCCCAGAACGCGTCGTTGGCTTGCACTTCTTTAATCCAGTTCCAGCGATGAAATTGGTTGAGGTCATCAAGACTCCGGTCACTTCTGAAGCTGACGTAACCGCGATGGTTGAGCTCGCTCAGCGCATGGGTAAGAGCCCAGTAGTAGTGAACGACGTACCAGGATTCGTTGGTAACTTGCTGATCACCCCGTATCTCAATGATGCAATCCGCGCACTCGAGCGTGGTGTTGCCCCGATGGAGTCAATCGACGAAGTAATGATGCTCGGGTTCAACCACCCAATGGGTCCATTTCGGCTCGCAGATCTCATTGGCTTGGACATCGTCCACGACATGGGTGCATCGATCTACGAAGAAACTCGAGACCCAAAGTACTTCCCGCCGATCATGCTGAAGCAGTATGTGCGTTTGGGATGGCTCGGTCGTAAGACTGGCCGCGGTTTTTATCACTACGACGTTTAAACATCACTCACCCGGAGGTTACTCATGGCAAAATCAATGCTCATCGCGTACTCAAGCCCCACGACTCCAGCGGATTCTGAGGCTTTCTCGAAGTGGTACACCGAATTTCACATACCTGAAGTTCGTGCGGCTATTCCGTCAGTCAGCAAGGTAACTCGCTGGGAACTCACAGATCCAGCAACGGGTGCCAAGCTCAACCGCTTCGCCGCTGTGTACGAAATTGACGAGGAAGATGTTGCTGCAGCAGCTAGGGGACTCTTTGCTGTCGCAGCTGGTTTTACTCCAACAGAATTTATGGACCGGGAAATCGATCCGCCAGTCTTGCATTGGGTAAGCAAGACCGGGCCAGACGCCTGAAACCTGTAATTCAATAATTCGTATCGTAAAATTCGTAACGTTAAAAGAGAGTAGTAATGAAGCGCCAATACAAGACCACCGGTGATTTCGGCATCGGGAACATGATTCACGTCATTCACATGTCTGACGATGTCAACAAGCTCAACGAGTTCTACCATCGCGTCTTTGGCGCTTACGGCTTCATGACCGTTGACGTTCCTAGTTACTTGCCACCAGAAGACCGCTGGGCATCTTTGCTCATGGTTGGCGATGTGTGTATCGAGACCATGGCGCCTAACTTCCCCGTCGATGTAAACAAGCCAGTTGGCAAGTTCTATTCAAAGTTTGGGCAGCACTTGCACTCAGTTGGCTACAAGGTCGAAGACCTTTCAGGGCTTGCTGACCGTTTGCTTGAAAAGGGCGTTTATATCGGTAAGCCTGGCGGCGGCAAGATCGACAAGCTTGATGATGAGACTGCCTATTTCTACCCAAGCCCACGCGACACCGCCGGCTTGATGGTTGAACTCTGCAAGACTGATATGCCAAATGATCCAAAGGATCATGACGAGTACACCGAGCTTATGCGCTTGTACGCACAGCATCCAATGACGATTGATCGCTTCTCTTACGTCACTCTTGGCGTGAAGGATCTTGATGCGGCTGTCGCAACGTATGTCGACATCATGCAGGCTGTGCCAATTCAAGACGGTATCGATGAAGATATGCAGTGCAAGTACATGACAGTTCAGCTCGGTGATTGCTTGCTTCAGCTT
>JBIIAA010000016.1:0-22289 GCA_044240165.1 Candidatus Nanopelagicales bacterium | reverse complement strand
ATGGATTCTGATCTTGGACGCCATGTTGAGAAGTGGGGAAACTGCATCTACTCACTTCGCTGGCAGGTTACGAGCCTTGATTCAGCTGAAGCATGGTTGAACAAGCAGGGCGTTCGTACCACTCGCCCACGCGCAAACCTCATCGCCTGCAACGTTGAAGACACCCTCAATGCACCAATGTTCTTCACAGATGAAGAGATCCCAGGAGATCCGTTCTCAAAGAACGCGTAATTTTCTGAATTTTTTAGTGTTTCGGCCCCGTGGTATGCCACGGGGCCTTAACTTTGGGTCATCCCTTTCGCCAATTAGGCCGAAGCCCTATGAAGGAGAGAAATGAGAAGGCAGTACAAGACCACCGGTGACTACGGCATCGGCAACATGATCCATTTTGTGCATATGACTGACGACGTAAATAAGTTGAACGATTTCTACGCCAGAGTCTTTGGTGGATACCGCTACATGGGTATTGATGAACTCAACTACCTTCCACCCGAGGATCGCTGGGCATCTTTGGTAATGGTTGCTGATACCTGTATTGAGACGATGGCACCAAATTTTCCAATTGACGTAAATAAGCCAGTTGGCAAGTTTTACTCAAAGTTTGGTCAGCACTTGCACTCAGTTGGTTACAAAGTTGATGACCTCGCAGGGCTAGCGGATCGCCTCCTTGAAAAGGGCATCTACATCGGCGCCCCAGGCGGCGGAAAGATCGAAAAGCTCGATCCTGAAACCGTGTACTTCTACCCAAGCCCACGCGATACTGCTGGCTTGATGGTTGAACTGTGCAAGATCGATATGCGTAATGATCCAAAGGATCAAGACACATACACCGAATTGATGCGCTTGTACGAACAGCATCCAATGACGTTTGATCGTTTCTCTTATGTCACCCTTGGCGTGAAGGATCTTGACTCTGCAGTTGCGACCTATGTCGACGTCATGCAGGCTGTGCCAATTCAAGATGGCATTGATGACGATCTGCAGTGCAAGTACATGACTTTGCAGCTAGGCGATTGCTTGCTTCAGCTGGCTCAGCCACTCGAAATGGATTCCGATCTTGGACGCCATGTTGAGAAGTGGGGAAACTGCATTTACTCATTGCGCTGGAAGGTTCTCGATCTAGATTCAGCAGAAGCATGGCTAAACAAGCAAGGCGTTCGCACCACTCGCCTTCGTGAAAACCTTGTGTACTGCAATGTCGAAGATACCCACGGTGCTCCGATGTTCTTCACGACAGAAGAAATCCCGGGCGATCCATTCGCGAAGTAAGTCCGCGCTCATTATGAGCAACGAGAGCAATAAGAAGAAGGGCCAACATTTTGTTGGCTCTTCTTCTTATTGCATTGAGAATTGTTAGTAACTAATTCCTGTATGAATTGTGCGCCGAACTTCTTCGCCGCGCTGGTTAGTCCAGACGCTGACATGGCGAGTCATCAGCATCAAGCCATTCTTGCCCGGTCGTTCACTCCACTCACCCATACTCTTGACGTCAGTGATGACATCTCCAACGTGCATGCGAACGCCGTAGTGAGTCTCCATGCCACCGTTGAGTCCAACGATGAACTCCCATTTTGGGATGCCGAGGGCGTCCTCATTGATGCTGTGCCGATAGATAACACTGCCGTCGTCTTCGGGAAGCAGTGATTCGTACTTCTGCGGCCCCCAAGCAAAGGGGTCGAAATCTTCCGTGGCGTATTCGGCATCAATGAATTTCTGAGGGGGCATTTCTGGCCAGTAAACTGCAAGCGCCCACTTGCGGATATCTGATGCAGTGATGGGGTAACTCGTTGATCTTGAGCATTCCCGACCAATCGCTGCGAGTACTTCGGGAACCATGTAGGTCTCAGGCATTTCTGGCCTCCTTGTTTGGACTGCTTGCGAAGAACTCGAATGGGTTACCGACCCAAAAGTGGGTAACCCATTCGGATAGCTCTGAATTGAGTTACTTACCCATGCGTACGGTTGCAGTTCCAGGAGCAAGCCTGATTCCGTCTTGCTGATCTGTCCAGACATCCAGCGTAATGACGTCACCCTCGACAGCAGTGACGACACCATGAGTAGTGATGGTTTGACCCTTCACGTTTGGGCTGCGGAACTGAACTTGCATACTCAGAATCTCGCCGGTCTCACCTATCCAACTGCGAAGCATGTTGTGCAAGTAGGCCCACTGAAGGTTTCCCATACCGAAGGCTCCACCGTTGCCGGCTGCTTCACCTGCGGCATCATCCATATGGATAGGGACGAATTCGTCATTCACTGCCGCATAGCGGTTCCAGTTTGCAAATCCTGTTTCGCGAGTAAAGGTTGGCACCACATCGCCGACGTTAACAGTCATGTTCATTCCTCCTAGTACCGAATTAAGATGCCAGCGCTGCGCTTAACAATCTCACCGTTTTGATTTGTCCAAGTTGAGATACTGCGGCTGAAGAGCATGAGCCCAAGCCGACCCTTACGCTCCGAATATTCACCGACCGCACTCTCGCTGGTGATGACGTCGCCTTCGCGCATCCGCACGCCATATTCTGCAGAAAGTCCACCGTTAAGCTGGAACTTAAGGCCTGGACCTGGGATGCCTAAACTAATTTCCGGGTTGTCCGGGTTGTTCTTTTCCAATTCGCCTTTATAGGAAACGAAGGACTCATGGCTTGCCGTGAGCCAACCAAATGGATTCAAGTCTTCTGGCGCTACGAGACCACCGTGAATTGATTTCTTGGCCACCTCGCGGTTAGTGAATATCGCAGGCGGCATGCTTGGCCAGTAGATCGCCAGAGCCCATTTGCGAATATCTGAGTCCGTGATTGGATAACTTGTTGTACGACCTGTAACAGTTCCTTCAGCGGCCCTCATGGCCTCCGAGATGTTGCTCATGGTTCCCTTTCCTCGTTGTAACTCTTGGTAATCTATCGTTAATCCAGTTCTTCGATGAACGCTTTTAACTGACGAACGTTTCGGCACTCGTAGACTGCGCTGCAATGGTCTGCATATTTGTTGATAACGGAGTCACCTTCTCCCCAGCTCACTTCACGTTCTGGGTTGAGCCAGAACACGCGATGAGCTCGTTTGGCCATAAATTCGACCATGTCTTCTGATGGTTGACGGTAGTTAGAGCGCCCGTCACCAAGAATGATCACGATACTTCGACTGGTGATTTGCATCCCCCAGCGCTTAACAAAGTCACGAAAGGCTGAACCGTAATCAGAACGGCCATCGAGCGAGAACCCCTTCTTCTCATCATCGATACGTCCGGCTGCTTCAGCAATATTTTCTGAGGTCTGCATGATGTCGGTCACTTCATCAATTCCGTCGATGAAGACGAAACTTCGCACGCTTCGGAACTGTGAGCGAATAGCAAAGGTCAATTGCAGGGTGAAGGTCGCAAATGATGCGACTGAACCAGAGATATCAGCGAGAACAATAAGTTCTGGCTTAGGTGGGTGTGGTTTTTTAAATGCGATATCTACTGGCACGCCACCTGTGGACATCGAGTGACGAACGGTTCCACGAAAATCGATAGCTCCCCGACGACCATGTGAACGCTTTGCTGCAAGTTTTTGCGCGAGCTGTACTGGAAGGGGGGCGAGAGTCCATTCAAGCGCTTCAATCTCAGCAGTTGAACCTGTGAGAAAGTCAATGTCTTCAGGAAGTTTTGAGCGAAGGGAACGCGCAACGGCGCTTGCACCGCGGTCGGCAACAAGTTGCACACGAACGGCCGCTTCGACTTTTTGCTGAAGTAATTCAACCTTGTGATCTGCATCTGTTTCCGCAAGACGCTGATGCAAATCAGCTCCGATGGCTTCGGGATCGAGTCCTTCTCGAGCGATGAGTTGTTCTCTTACATCAGGAAGATCAAGAGCGCGCAGCACGCGAAAGACATAAAGATTTCCGGCGACTTGGGCGCCCTGTTGAATTTTCGCTTTCCTGTCCACGAACGCTTGCACGAGCGCGTTCATCATTAATTCATCGTTGTTCGCCGTCGCATCGATCAGCATGTCGCGAAGCTCATCATCATCGAGGGCATTGAGCATGTCGGCAATGGTGTTGGGAGCGCCTTCTTGGCCTTCTTCAAACTGCACATCGAAGGCCACAAGGCCGGAAAAGAACAAATCGAAGACGGTATTAAACGCAGCGAGGTGCTCAATTCGCTTCACCAACGTGGCGCACAGGGCCGCCTTGACCTGAGACCTATCTCCAATATCGATCACCTTGAGCGCTTTGGCAGCATCGATGTGTTCTGTAGTCGAAACAGGAATACCGATGGTGCGAAGTTCGCGAACTAGCCCCTCAACTGTTAAAAGCATGCTGCGCACCCCCCTGATTTCGCCTTATGCTCCACGCATGGCGATTCCCGTTGTGCTTGTTCATGGTCTTGGTTCGTCCTTCGCACACAACTGGGGTGTGAGCGGCTGGGATGACATTTTGATGTCGGAGGACTTCGCTGTGATTGGCCATGAGTTGCCCGGCCATGGCGCAGCGGCGGAAGCCCCTGGTGGTGAAGCTGAAGCGGTGCAACGACTTGTTGATCTTGCTAGTGAGGTCGGCCCGGTAGATGCAGTTGGCTTTAGTGCTGGTGCTCGTTTGGTTCTGCGAGCTGCGCTGGCCAAGCCGAGTGTCTTCAACAAGATTGTTTTGCTCGGAATTGGCGATGGCATGTGGGCGCACGCGCTCAACACCGACACCTTCGAGTTGGCAGATTTGGTGGTCCAACTTCTTGAAACTGCAGGCAATGATCGTGCGCGAGTTGAGCGCTACATCAAGGGCTTCACTGAGATGCCGCCCTTGAGTGAATTGTCCAAGATAACCTTGCCTGCTTTGGTAGTGATTGGTGATCGAGACATGGTTGGTCCGGCCGATGCGATGACAGCGGCTCTTCCTGATGCTCGAATGGTGGTCTTGAAGGGCGTTGATCATTACGCCACCACTTCGAACTTTAAATGCCAAGACGAAGTTCTCCGGTTTTTGTCCGGAGAGTGATCGCCCAGCTTGTGAGTAACTCATGCGCCAGTGAGTTCCTCAGTTGCTTTTTCGATATCTGACTGATGCTTGAGCAATACCGACAGGTGCTCAACGACGAGGTCTGTAGTGACGTCGGTCTTGCCTTGAAGTACCAAAACCCGAGCCCAGTCAATGGTTTCTGAGACTGATGGGCTCTTCTTTAAGTTCAAATCACGAAGCGTGCGAACGATTCGTGCAATTTGCTCAGCGAGGTTCTCAGAGATGCCGGGTACGGCAGTCAAAATAATTTCGCGTTCGCGCTCAACAGTTGGATAGCCAACATGCATGAACAAGCAGCGACGCTTGAGTGCTTCAGAAAGGTCGCGACTGTTGTTTGAAGTCAGAACCACAAGCGGGTGCTGGCGAGCATGAACGGTGCCCAGTTCAGGGATTGAAACCTGGAAGTCAGACAGAATTTCGAGTAGCAGCGCCTCTGTTTCGATATCGAGGCGATCGACTTCGTCGATGAGTAGTACGACGTCGTCCTCGGCCTGAATCGCTTCCAGAAGCGGCCGGTGAAGAAGGTACTCCTCGCCAAAGATGTCGTCTTCAATCGCGTTCCAGTCACCGGCCTCTTCCTGACGCACGGCCTGAATGCGAAGCAGTTGCTTGCGGTAGTCCCACTCGTAGAGCGCGCGAGACTCATCTAGGCCTTCGTAGCACTGCAGGCGAATGAGCCGGGCGTTTAAGGAACGAGCGATGGCCTTGGCCAGTTCGGTCTTTCCGGTGCCGGCTGGGCCTTCAGCCAGCAAAGGCTTTCCAAGGAGGGCGGCCAACGAAACGACCCCAGCAATATGGGGATCCGCGATGTAGCCAGCCTCGGCGAGTTTTGTCTGCACCTCATCGATGTTGGGGAAAGCCGCCACGGCGGTCGCCATCACGGTTGGGGCGGGGTTAGGCGTGGCAGACATGTAGCTCCTTCAGCGATGCGACAAACATCTCGTGCGGGTTATCCAAGATCGGTTGACAAGGCTTGCGCCGAGTGGTCGTATACCCATCTAGGTCTAATAGGCAGATTTTTATCACCTTTTAGACCACCCGTGTTCGCAATCAAGATGTTAGTGACCAATATCGCTGTTACTTCGGAGTTTGGGGAGTTCATGTCTGACCAGTTGGAGTCGGTAGAAGATTTCCGGATTCGCGCTCGCGCGTGGCTTTCGGACAATATGCCAAAGCTTGATCCGGCCAAGGAATACAACACCAACCGTGTTGCAGACCGTGAGTGGGTTGAGCACCGTGAGTTACAAAAGAAGCTCTTTGCTGGCGGGTTCGCTGGCATTTGCTTCCCCACGGAATATGGCGGCCAGGGCCTTACCGTGGCCTACCAGACGGCATTCACTGACGAATCGGCCCCTTACGAGATGCCGCTTCGCCTCAACGTGCCATCCCTGTCAATCTGCTCGGGCATGTTGCTCGATATGGGCTCAGAAGAGCAGAAGCAGAAATACCTGCGCGGAGCGATCTCAGGCGAAATGATCCTGTGTCAGTTCCTCTCAGAGCCAAGCGGTGGCTCTGACCTAGCTGGCTTGCTCACCCGCGCTCAGCGCGATGGTGACACCTACATCATCAATGGGCAAAAGTGCTGGAGCACCTTCGCCTATGCAGCTGACTTTGCTACGTGCCTTGTGCGCACCGATTGGGATGCCCCAAAGCACCGCGGCCTCTCGATGATCATCGTGCCGGTCCATGACGATGCCACCCACCTTCAGCGGGTTCGTATGTCGGATGGTTCCGATGAATTCTGTGAGGAATTCTTCACAGATCTCGTGGTCCCAGCTGGAAACCTTGTTGGCACCGAAAATGACGGCTGGACGGTTGGACAGCGTCAGTTGTTCTACGAACGCCAAGCAGTTGGTGGTGGATCGCCGTATGTCAGCGGTCGCCAAGCAAACCGCGGTGGTTCTGAAATCACCGTTTCAGACGTGGCTCGGGCTGTGGGCAAGGATCAAGATTCTGCTACTCGTGAACTTATTGGCTGGCAAACAGCTTTGGACACCGTCATGCATCAGGTTGTCAAGCGGATCACTATCGGCATGACCTCGGGTGAATATCCAGCAATGGCCAGTTCCATGATGCGCCTTTGCCATGCTGAGATTCCGCAGAACCGCATGGATATCTTGCTAGATCTCGCAGGCGATCAAGCCGTGACTTCCGAAGAACACGGCGACGGCTACCTACGCTCTGTTGGAATTCAGTACCTCATGCGTCAGGGCGCGAGCCTTGGTGGCGGATCCTCTGAGATGAGCCGCAACATGGTTTCTGAGCGCGTCTTGATGATGCCTCGTGAAATGGCCGCTGATCGCGATGTGCCATTCCGTGAGGTTCGCCGCGGGCGCTAGGCCCAACTCATAACGTCCTATTACCCACGAGCCCGTAAGGGCGAAGAAAGAATTGAGGAGTCCTCATGGATCTTGAGTTGACCGAAGATCAGAAGTTGTTCCGCAACACGACAGCGAAGTTTTTAGATAACGAGTCACCCATCGAAAAGGTGCGTGCCCTGAACAAGGCAGGCGGCGGATTCCCAGCAGAATTTTGGGCGCAAGGTGCTGAGTTGGGTTGGGCAGCGCTTTTGGTTCCTGAAGAACTCGGTGGTGGCAGCATCTCAGGCAATGGCTTCCAGGACCTCGCCATCGTGGCTGAAGAGTTTGGTCGTTTAGTTTCGCCAGGACCACTGCTTCCCGTCAACACGGTGATCGCAGGATTAGTTGAAGGTGCCGCAAACGGTCCCGACCACAGTGCGGAAATTGAAGGTTTAATGTCGGGTGAGTCTGTGGCGACTTGGGCTGTGTATGAGCCAAAGGGACACTGGGATCCGTTGAACCCAACAACCACTGCGCGCAAGGAAGGCGATAACTACATCATCACCGGTGTAAAGGATCGCGTTGAAGTAGGCAGCGAAGCTGATTTCTTCCTTGTTACTGCGAAGACCGAAAATGGTGTCGCAAACTTCATCGTCCCGTCCAATCTTGGCAGTGTGGTGATTGAACCTGTCGTTGCATTGGATTTTGTTCGCCATTTCGCAACGGTGCGTTTTAACGAAGTCTCGGTTCCGGCATCTGCAATGGTGGGCACGCAGGAAACGGCAGCAGAGATCATCGAGCGAATGTTTCAGGTTGTTGTCGCTCTGCAGTGTGCGGAGATGAACGGTGCGATCAACCGCGTCTTTGAATTCACTTTGCAGTGGGCATTCGATCGGTACTCATTTGGTCGCCCGCTGGCTTCCTACCAGGCGCTCAAGCATCGCTTCTCGGACATGCGCACGTGGATTGAATGCTCCAATGCAACTGCAGATGAGGCAGTCAAAGCAGTAAACAATCGTTCAGAGAACTCAGCCCGTCTGGTCAGCGTGGCTAAGGCTTACATTGGCACCAAGTCAGTGCAGATTATTCAAGATTGCATCCAGATGCATGGCGGCCTTGGTGTGACATGGGAGCACGACTGCCACCTGTACCTGCGTCGCGCCACGACAGATCGTCAGTTGTTCGGCACTCCAGCCGACCACAAGCGCCGTATCGCAGACCTCATCGGTCTGTAAGGATTTATCCGACGTCGATTTCTTGTAGTACAGAAGGCCTGCACCTAGTGGAAACTAGATGCAGGCCTTCTGCTTTGCAAACACTCAGACAAGCGTGATTGTTTCGGTTTAGGATTAAATTGAACGAGGCATATTCAAGTTATGCGGTGATCCGAGTGGAGCAAATTGATGGACACTTCGCAAGTAACTCTGGTTTCTGCTGATGCGCATGTAAATGAGCCGCGAAGTCTTTGGTGGGACGGACTGCCAGCGAGTATGCGTGACAGTGCACCCGCTCGAATTAGGCCGAGCGAAGAGGGCGCCTGGGAAATGAAGAGCCACGATGCGACCACTCTCACCCAGGCCCAAAAAGATCTCCGAGAAGAACGCGAGCGCAATGAAGCAAATAATCTTGATTACCGACTGAAGGTAATGCGCGAGGATGGCATCTCAGCTGAATGTGTCTTTCCGACAATTGGGCTCTACCTCTGGGAGTTAGAGGATGCTGAATTGGGCCAAGCTTGTTGCGAGATCTATAACGACTGGATCTATGACACTCTTGAGTCCAAGTCCAAAAGGCATAGTTGTGCAGGATTAATTCCGACCTGGGATATGGACGCTGCCGTGCGAGAAGTTCGTCGGATTGAATCAATGGGCCTTGGTTCGATCATGCTGCCGCTTCGTGGTGTTCCCTATGAATACAACAGCCCTGAATGGGAACCACTGTGGTCCGCAGTTGAAGAAGCCGGACTCCCAGTCGTCATGCATCAGGGCAGTGGACATGACATGTTGTTCTACAGAGGCCCAGGCGCTGCGGTAGCCAATCTTCTCGCTACGCAGTCGATGGCGCCTCGCACAGCTGGACTCTTGGCTACCTCTGGTGCGTTAGAGCGTCACCCCGGTTTGCACGTGGTGTTCGTGGAAACGAATGGCGCTTGGCTCTCCTGGGCGATGGATACCCTTGATTCGTATTACGACGCCTTCCTTGCGATTCCTGGTTGGGTGCGGCCTGAATTAAAAGAGAAACCCAGTCATTATTTGGCCAATCAAGTTCACTGCACCTTTCAATGGGATCCCACTGGGATCAGAAATATTGAAAGAACGGGTGTACGCGCGTTGCTCTGGGGATCGGACTATCCGCATAGCGAAGGCACGTATCCAAATAGTCGCAGAATGGTGCAAGAGTTATGTGCGGGAATGACCGACGCTGATGCGCAGGCCATCCTGGGCGGAACTGCAACGGAGTTGTTCAATTTTGATCCTGAACTCGTTGCAACACCGATTATCAGCGCCTGAACCGAGCACGGTTCGCTACTTCAAGTGGCCGCGCAAGCCGTCAAGGATGGCGTTGAGTCCAAAATTGAAATCTGTCCACGTGGAATATGTTGAATTCCAGTGGTCGTGGGTTGTGCGCAATGACGGATATGAAGCATCAATCTTGGCTTCCGTAGCGGCATCTGAGTCAGGGAACATCTTGCGATTCGGATCGTAACCACCGAGTTCAGCAAGACGAACTTTTTGGACTGTGCCGCTGGTGTAGACCGACATTGCTTGATAAGCGCGGGCTGCGACCTCGGGAGCGAAACCAGCATCCAGCAGGATCGCCACCTCTTTGCTAAGCCGATCCATGAAGACGGTGTTGTTGGCGCCGATCATCGAAACATGGGTGCGCATGATGAGAAAGTCGCAGATCACGTCATGGCTAAGGAAAATTCTGCGCATGTCATTGAAGTACAGGCGAAAATGCTCGTCCCAAGCCAGACCTTCATGGTCGGGGAGTAACGAGAGATATTCGTCAGCGACTTGGTTCAGCATCGTGCCAAGAAGTTCTTCTTTGGAGTGGAAATACCAGTACAAGCTGGTAACCCCGACTCCCAGCCGTTTAGCCAATTTCGGCATACTCAGTTCTTCAACGGACTCTTCTTTGCACAAATTGAAAGCTTCGGCAAGGATGATTTCGGGGTTGAGCGAGCCGCGAGGATTCCGCTTGCGGCGCAGGGGCACTGCCGCTATTGCTGGATCCGGAATTGCGCTCATAAGAGGGGATTGTTGCATGCTCTGGTCAGCCGTTCGATAGGTTCAGCCAGCGCATCGAAGAAATATCCATTTGTGCTAAAGTTATAACTGATTGTATGACTTAAAACCCCTGGTGCAGGGCGGCCTACAAGGAGAGCTGGCATGGATTTGTTGGTCATGGTCGTCGCCCTGATCGTTACTGTGATTGCTGTTGGACTTTTCGTCCGAACGGTCATGGCAATGGTCCGCCAGTTTCGGGTGGGAAAGCCAATCGCTCGTACCGATAAGCCAGCCGCTCGCACCCTGACGCTCCTCAAAGAAGTCTTCTTAGCGACTCGGTTGAAGCAGAAGCCGGTAGGCCCGATTGTCGCCGTATCGCACTTGATCGTCTTGATCGCCTTCGGCGTCTTGTTCTTCACGCTCGTGACGGCCTATGGGCAGCTTATTAATGCGGACTTTGCCCTTCCTTTCATTGGTCACTGGCCACCGTTTTCCTACTTGATCGAGATTTTTTCTTGGCTGATGGTCATTGCGATCTTGGTGCTGATCTCTGTTCGCCTGACTCGTCGCCCAAATCCGAATGAGCCGCGTAAGTCACGCTTCTTTGGGTCAACGATGTGGCAGGCCTACTACGTCGAAATTACAATTTTGGCGATCGGCATCTTCGTACTGGCACTTCGGGCGGCTGAATACGCGCGCGGTGCGGCTCAAAACGAAGAATTCATCAATTCAAACTTCCCGCTGACCGGCTGGATCGGCCAACGTTTAGATGGCATGTCTGTGGATGGCCTAGCCACACTGATCATGCTTCTGGCATTCGGCAAGATTCTCGTGTCGATGGCTTGGTTCGTCACCGTTGCACTCACCCCAACTATGGGTGTTGCTTGGCACCGCTTCTTGGCCTTCTTCAATGTGTGGTTTCAGCGCAACGCCAACGGCAAGCCAGCGCTTGGTCAACTTGAGCCAATTCGTCATGACGGAGTCGCGCTAGATTTTGAAAAGCTTGATGACTTCCCAGACGATATCGCACTTGGCGTAACAGCGATGACCGACTTTTCGTGGAAAGCACTTCTCGACTTCTCCACTTGCACTGAGTGTGGTCGTTGTCAGTCACAGTGTCCGGCCTGGAATACCGAAAAGCCGTTGAGTCCGAAGTTGTTGACCATCGCCTTGCGCAACCACGCGCATGCGATTGCGCCATACATGACAGCCACTGAAGAAGAGCGTGCGAATCTTGACCCGGCACTTATCGCATTGGCCGAAATGCCACTCGTGGGTGAAGAAGGTGTCATTGACGAAGACGTTCTTTGGTCGTGCACAACGTGTGGCGCCTGCGTAAATCAGTGCCCGGTAGATATCGCTCATATTGATCACATCGTTGACCTACGCCGCAGCCAGGTACTTGTGCTGTCTGAGTTCCCTACTGAACTCAATGGACTCTTCAAGAATGTTGAAAATAAGGGCAACCCGTGGGGCATGAACGCATCTGGTCGAAATGACTGGATCAGCGAGGTCGACTTTGATGTCCGCGTCTTTGGTGCTGGTGGCGAAGACTCCATTCCAGAAGACATCGACTATCTCTTCTGGGTTGGTTGTGCTGGCGCATTTGAAGATCGCGCAAAGCGCACCACGAAGAATGTTGCAGAACTGATGAACATTGCTGGCGTGAGTTTTATGGTGCTTGGTGACGGTGAGACATGTACTGGTGACCCAGCACGTCGCGCAGGCAATGAATTCCTCTTCCAGATGCAGGCAGCCCAAAACATTGAGGTCCTCAATGAAATCAAGGCCACCAAAATTGTTGTGACGTGTCCGCACTGCTTGAACACACTGAAGCGCGAATACCCACAGCTGGGGGGCAACTACGAAGTTGTTCACCACACGGAGCTGCTTAACGAGCTAGTCAAGGCCGGCCGCTTGACCCCAGTGAACAAGATTGATCAGACCGTCACCTACCACGATCCTTGCTACTTGGGGCGTCACAATCAGGTGTACAACCCACCGCGCGAACTCATTGGTGCCACGGCAGATTCATTTGTAGAAATGGATCGCAACCGCGATAAGAGTTTCTGCTGCGGCGCCGGCGGCGCTCGCATGTGGATGGAAGAAAAGCTCGGCACACGGATTAACCAGACCCGAGGCGATGAAGCCATCGCCACCGGGGCGAAGCGAATTGCTGTTGGCTGCCCGTTCTGTTCTGTCATGTTGAACGATGCTGTCAATACTCGTCAGCAAGAAGAAGGCCGAGCCGTTGGGGTTGAGGTCGTGGACGTATCCACTCTTCTCCTTAACGCAGCGAAGTCATAGAATTTACCCATTACCCAAAAGAACGATCCGCTCTCACCGGGGCGGCCTGGAAAGGACAGTCGCGTGAAGATTGCTGTTTGTGTAAAGCAAGTTCCAGATTCGTGGGCGGAAAAGAAACTCCGTGACAACGATTCACTTCTTGATCGTGATTCCGTTGAAGCAGTTCTCAACGAACTCGATGAGTATGCGATCGAAGAAGCCCTGCAGATCATCGAAGCGCAAGGTGGCGGCGAAGTCGTCATCGTGACAATGGGACCAGAGCGCGCCGGCGAAGTTGTGCGTAAGGCACTCAGCATGGGCGCAGACTCTGGTATCCACCTCGTTGATGCGGGTCTTGCCGGTTCGGATTCTGTGGCCACGAGTTATGCGCTGGCCAAGGTTCTTGAAGGCCGCGGCTTTGATCTAATCATGTTCGGTTCTGAATCAACTGACGCTCGCATGAGCGTGGTTCCTTCGATGGTTGCGGAACGTCTTGGTTTGCCACAGCTCACCTTCGCAAACAAGGTTGAAGTGAGCGGTGCAACCATCACGATTGATCGCGTTGGCGACAGCGGCATCGAAACCGTCACTGCGCAGTTACCTGCAGTGCTCGGAATGATCGAGCGCAGCAACGAGCCACGCTACCCGTCATTCAAGGGCATCATGGCCGCGAAGAAGAAGCCAGTTGAAACCGTCAGCGCAGCTGATGCAGGCATCGACAGCAGTGTCGTCGGCGTTACTGGTTCATGGTCACAGGTTGACAGCTTTGCTGCTCGTCCACCAAAGGCTGCAGGCGTAGTTGTTCAAGATGAAGGCGAAGGCGGCGTCGCAATTGCTGATTTCTTGGATGCGCAGAAGGTCCTCTAAGAGCTCAAGCTCACCACAACATTTGATTTTGAAACTTAAGGAGTCGTAATGGGCGAGGTTCTCGTTCTTGTAGATGCTACAGATGGCAATGTCAAGAAGGTCACCACTGAGTTGTTGACGCTTGCGCGCACACTTGGTGAGCCAAGTGCAGTGTGGATTGGTCCTGGCTACAGCGATGCAGCCGCAGCAACCCTTGGTGAGTTTGGCGCACAGAAGGTGTACGTAGCCGACAGTGCCGATTTACTCAATCACCCTGTCGCGCCTAAGGCTGAATTACTCGCGAAGCTGGTTGCCGACAATTCGCCAATTGCAGTAATCATTGGTTCATCGCCTGAAGGCAAGGAAGTTGCTGCTCGCCTTGCAGTGCGCTCCAACTCAGGCATCATCACTGATGCAATTGGTGTAGCACCCGATCTCACTGCAACACAGAGTGTCTTCGGCGGCGCAACTGTCGTGCAGTCAAAGGTGTCAATGGGTACGCCAATCATCACCGTGCGTCCTAACTCGACCGCGCCAGTTGCTGCAGCAGGCGCAGCAACCCGTGTTGATGTTTCAGTTGAACTCAGCGCGGCAGCAAAGTCAGCCACCATCACCAATCGTGCAGCAGCAGTCAAGGGTGGGCGTCCTGAACTGACTGAGGCAGCGATCGTTGTTTCAGGTGGCCGTGGTGTTGGTGCGGCTGAAGGTTTCGGCGTTATCGAAGCCTTGGCAGATGCACTTGGAGCAGCAGTTGGCGCATCACGCGCGGCAACGGATGCTGGTTTCTATCCACATGCGTTCCAGGTCGGACAAACCGGCAAGACTGTTTCACCACAGCTCTACATTGCGAATGGCATCTCTGGTGCAATTCAACATCGTGCCGGTATGCAGACCTCGAAGTTGATCGTGGCTGTGAACAAGGATGCAGAAGCACCAATGTTCGAGCTCGCAGACTTCGGAGTTGTTGGCGATCTCTTCACTGTCGTTCCACAGCTGACCGAAGAAATCAATAAGCGCAAGGGCTAAACCCGCCCGAAAGACCAATGAAAAAGCCCCCGGTTTCCCGGGGGCTTTTTCATTGCTTGTTTGTTGAGCCTTAACCAATTTTCACTGGTGCAGCAGTCGTTACTTTCTTACTAGTGAGTGGCTTGCAGCCGGTAAGCAAGCCGCAGACTTCAGTGCCTGTCACTGCAAAAGTTTGTGGCTTCTCAGTCTTGCTGTAGGCAATCTTGAAGGCCTTGCCACTCTTGGTGAAATTACAGATCGTGGTTTTGGCAGTTGAATTACAGTTCTTGAAGGTTGCGCCAACAATCCAGTCCTGCAGCGTGGCGTAGGCTGTTGCGCCCGGAGTATCGGTGAACATCTGAATACCCCACAGGTCGTTATATGGCTCCCAGCGGTACCAGTACACGCGTGACATCCCCAGATCAAGCGCATCGAGATAAGTACGCGCAACCCACGAGGCAGCCTTTGTGCCGTCAATATCAACATCTGGGTTCTGAGGCCCTGGACCCTTAAGGCCAAAGTTATTTTCGGTATCCCAGAACGGTAGCTTCGGGGCACCAGCCTTATTGAGAACCTTGAGGTAGGCGAGCGCAAGTGCTGCCCGGGTCACTGGTGTACCCAAACTTGCTGGGTACGTGTGTGCACTCCACACATCAATTGGCCAGCCTTTGGCTTTCAGTGCTTGCAGGAAAGGTGGGTAGAACTTGTTGAATGCTCCGCTTAACCGGGTGCCGGTGCTTGGCGCAACCACGAGTGCAGCGGGATCAATGCGTTTGATGATGTCGTACGCACGTTTGGTGAGATCAGCCATCTCAGAAGCCGAACCAGTTGAGAAGGTCGAGAGATTGGCTTCATTCCATGGCTGGTACGAAGTGATCTTGCCTTTATAGCGAGTAACAACAGCGGTCACCCACGTATCCCACCAACTGAAATCTTTAGGCATTCCAGCGGCGCCGGGAACTGGTAGTGCGGCTGGCGACGCGTCATCTGTTGCCCAAGCTGGCGTGCCAGCGAGCACCATCAAGATGTCGTTGACTCCCTTGGACTGCGAGGTTGCTACGGCTTTGTCTAGAGCAGTCCAGTCAAAGGTCCCCTGAACTTTCTCAATATTTGCCCAACTCGTTTGGTTATCCCAGAGACGTAGTGAACCAATCGGCACGGTTGCCCACGAGCCGATTTCGGCATTTTGAATATGCATGCCGAAGAGCGAAGCAGGGATGACCTTGCCCTGTAGCCCAATCGTTGGCTTCTTCGCAGGTGCCGCAGTAGCTGGCCCAATTATGGTCGCGGCAAGAGCGGCGGCGGCAAGGCAGATAAGTGTGGTTTTCATACGCATGGCCTAATAGTCGCATTTGAGGTGCCCTTAGCTGAAATGCGCCACCACTAAATCCCGGTGGCGAGGATCACGGTGAGGTCATCCGGCCAACCTTCAGTGGCCTTTCGTGAAGCAGAGAGTAGATGCATGAGTGAATTCTCGGGCGCTGAGGGGTGAGCGCTGGCTGCTTGAGCAAACCATTGGTCGACTTGCGTGGTTGATGTTGGCTCAATGAGCCCGTCGGTTGCAGCCAGAAAGACTGAAGTCGCATTGAAAGGAACCGATGAAGTGGTCCAGCGGCCGCCAAGATTACTGACCACCGGCCCGGTGGGTGGCAGTAGAAATTGACCTGTTGAGTTCAAAATGCATGAGTATTCGTGGCCAGCCGAACAAAATTCCAAACGCTCGTTGCCAATCACACCCATAAAGAGGGTGAGAAACTTTCCTTCATCCCAGGTATGGCGAACTAAGGCTTGTGCGATCTCATCCAGCGGAACAAAGGAAGCCAGTGCTGTTGAAACGATAGATCGACTTTCGATTGCCATCACCCCGGCGTTGACTCCATGACCGCTCACGTCAGCAATCGCGAAGATTCGATTACCATCACTTCGCACCCCGGCCCACCACCAATCACCGGCGATGACGCCTTCGGTGGGGCGGGAGTAACCAGCAAATCCTGACACCGGGTGTATTCCTCGCTCGAGGGATGCGCGGATTGCTGCGGCCGCGGGAGCTTGGTGGTGAAGTGCGTTTGTTGACTGCTCAGTGAGGTCAGTTTGGTTAACTAATGAGCGACGTAGCTGTTCGGCATCGGTGGCAACCTGCGCAATTTCTTCGGGCCCGGCTGATGCAATCACATGTAAATGGTCATGTGCGGCGGCGCGGAGATCGCTGCGCAAGGCGTTCAGTGGACGGATAACACGTTGAGAAAGTCCCAGCAAGATAAATCCCACTAGCGCCGCTAGGAGCACTGTTTCGAAAACGAACGTGAATCGAAGCAATGCTCGAGTGCGAGTCATCGAGGTACTCACAATGGGTGCGGCCTGTGTGATGTCGCGAGAAATACTTTGTATCTGTTGTTCATCGTCGACTAGGAGCACGATAAACAGCCCAACGATTAACAATGTTGCCAGCGCAATGATTCGAGAAATGTATTTCAAACTCACGCTTCATACACCCCCGTGCACCGCATCCAATGTTGCGCTTGTGTATCCAGAACTGCAAATGTTCACAAGTCAGGACCTATGTCGGGACTTTAGCCCTATTGAGAGTGAGAAAACAGACCTTCCGCACTACTACCGTTTACCACGTCTTTCTCGTCCCGATCACTCACGACCTCTCGATGATCCCCGACGAAGCAATGGTTCTCGAACTTCACGAAGGTCGGATTGCCAATCAAGGAACATGCCTGGAACTACGCGTCTCGGCGGGATGGTTTCAAGAGCAGTGGCAAGCACAGTAAGAAGTTAGTCAGATGGAACCAAGCTAAAGGGGAAGATTGTCAGCGAACTAGCTCTCATCCAGTGCATGATGGGAGGCGTGATGAAGGAAAGAGACTTCGGCCTGTTCTCTGCCTTTGTCGGTATTGCAGGTGGACTTGAACTGAGTTCAACCTTGCGCCGAATCGTGCAAGCCGCTGTCGACCTGACATCGGCAACGTATGGTGCGCTGGGAGTTCTCGGCCCCAACGGGCAAGTCACCGACTTTATTAATGTCGGGATGGACCGCGCGACAGTTGAGCGGTTAGGCGCACCTCCGCAAGGGCGAGGAATTCTCGGGCTGCTCATTGATTATCCAGTGGCGATTCGACTAGATGATCTTGCTGCTCATCCAGCGTCAGTTGGATTCCCAGTAGGCCACCCACCGATGAAATCATTTCTCGGAGTACCGGTCAGAGTGCGTGGCGAAGTCTTCGGAAATCTTTATCTGGCTGAGAAGCGCAATGGTGAATTCTTCACTGAGGAAGATGAGCATCTAGTGGCAGCGCTTGCCGCTGCCGTGGCAGTTGCTATTGAAAATGCGCGACTCTATGAGTCCAGTCGACGACGCGAAGAATGGCAGCAGGCAGTCGCTGACATAGCAACTACGGTCTTGTCTTCATCAGACGGGGAACAAATCATTCCATTGATCGCTATGCATGCTCGGATAATCGCCGGAGCAGATGCTTGTGTTGTTGCGATTCCAGATTCGCATGGACGTTTGATCGCTGAAGTCGTAGATGAGTATGACCCTTACAAAATATTTCGTTCGCCAGAACCAAAGTGGGCGATGCAGAGAAATCGCCCGCGCACTTTACGTACGGCTTCTTTCACTGGACTGGCCAGCAGTTGGATCGGTCAAGAGATTCCAGCGGACTCTGTATTGCAAAAAGTCATGGCTGAAGGCAAGGTCGTTCGTCAAGTAGATGCGGTCTTAAACATAGATGAACCGCGCAGCTTCGGATCTGTTATTGCGATCCCTTTGATGAATGAGGATCAAGCTATAGCCGTCTTCACCCTGATTTGGGATATTGATGTGCAGAACCCAAATCAAGATGCGCTCGACGCGGTTCAGAGCTTTGCCACTCAGGCTGCTCTCACGTTGGTTCTAGCTGAGGCGCAGCACGAACATGAGCGACTCGCACTCTATGAAGACCGTGATCGCATCGCTCGTGATTTACATGACTTAGTTATTCAACGGTTGTTCGCTACCGGGATGTCTCTTCAGGGTGCATCGCGCTTGGGCAAGCTAGATCCTGCTGTTGAGGAAAAAATTTCGGACGCGGTAGATGCGTTAGATGAAACGATTCGCGAAATTCGTCAAACAATTTTCGCCTTACATGAGCCAACAACGGGGCCGTCTTCTGGTGTGCGTGGCCGGGTGCTCCGAGAAACTGAGCAGTGCGCTGCGGCCCTAGGTTTTCAGCCCGCTTTACGATTCATCGGTCCCATCGATTCGGCGGTAAGCGAACTGCTGGGTGAACACATGATGGCGGTGTTGCGTGAGGGGTTGTCAAATGTGATGAAACATGCACAGGCCAGACACATTGAAGTGACAGTCGAAGTTGACACGGCAATTGTTAGGTTAACCGTTGTCGATGATGGAATCGGCATCGATATTGATGGCTTGACTGGAATGTCAGGTGTCGCAAATCTGTATTCCAGGGCTGAAGATCTTGGCGGCTCCTGCTCCTTAGAACGGGTGCAGGAATCTGGTGGTACGCGTTTAATGTGGTGCGCACCGCTTGATTAAACGCTGAATTTATTAGACAGCGCGCAGGCCCTTAGCAATTGTGACTAACTGCTGCGCACTCAAAGGAGTCTTTCCTATCGTTTCAACCCAGACCCGGGTCGAACGAAGTCCCTTTGCTGCGGGAAGTGTCACGTCAAGATGTCCGCCAAACTTTGACACGTCTGCAACGGTACATTTCTTTGCCGATGCTGGATCGCAGTAGACCTGCACTCTTGCAGTTGCACCCTGAACCTTGGTCGTCAAAACAGTCGCGCCTTGGCCGATATCCGAACACATGGGATTGCCCTCGGTGAGGTACAGAGCCTGTGTCTTGGTCCCGTATTGCGTGGAGAGATTTTGCTCGGATTTTCCGTCAGTACATGAAGGGGCAAAATTCTTATTACTCATCAGTTTCAAGCTAGCGGTCACTGTGGGCTGATAGACCGTGTACGAGACCCCAACTTGAGTGTCGAGGTAGATATTGCCAGTACCCATGGCTTGTGCAGGAGTCACGATGAGGATCGTGCAAGCCGCAATTAGTGTGAGCGAGGAAGCAAGCTTATTCATGAATGACTCCTAGCGAGAATTCTTATGCTGGCTTTCCGATGCCATGCGTGCTGCAAGTGCAGCGGCCTGTGTACGTCTTTCCATTCCTAGCTTGGACAGCAAACTGGATACGTAGTTCTTAATCGTCTTTTCAGCGAGATGCATGGACTCACCAATTTGTCGATTGGTTAATCCATCTCCAATTAGAATAAGAATGCGGCGCTCTTGATCCGACAATCCTTGCAGCCTCTGGTCTGCATGTTCACCTTCGCGTAACCGATCCAACACACGTTGGGTTGCGCCCGGGTCTAGTAAAGATTTGCCCTGTGCGACCTGACGGATAGCTGTAATCAGATCTGTTCCACGAATTTCTTTTAACACGTAACCGGACGCCCCCGCCATGATTGCGTCAAAGAGTGCTTCGTCGTCTGAATAAGACGTCAGCATGAGACATCGGATGTCTGGAAGGCCTGAACGAATATCGCGACAAACCTCTACCCCGGAACCATCAGGAAGGCGAACATCAAGCACAGCCACGGTCGGAAGAGAAGCCGGAATGCGATGCATGGCCTCCTCTTTGGAAGCGGCCTCACCGACAACTTCCATATCGGATTCAAGATTGATTAGGTCAGTTAAGCCTCGGCGAACAATCTCGTGATCATCGAGAAGGAAGACGCGGATCAATTCTTTGGCGCTAGGCATAAAAAGCATTGTGCCCTATGGCATGACATCCATGCCCGCAGGAAACCGCGTTGCTAGAACAGGATTTCCTGTGACCTCAAGTTGAGAAGTCAGATTCGCGCTCTTGCTACGGCCGGCCTCGGCGCGCATCAACACCAATCTCAGTAACTCGACCTTAACGACCAAGAGGGGCAAGACTGTCCCAATCGGGCTGGTGCTGCAAATGTGAATCACCGGCCATCAGGCACTCAATATCGATGATGTGTGCGAAGGCATCCTGCACAGTCCATGCGCTAAAGAGTCCGTCAAAGGATGTTGGAGTAACCAGGTGAGCGCAGTAGCCTCAAAATCGCATGAGGTCTTAGGCTCAACTCATGCAGGTGTCGATAGCGCTGATCCAACTCGAGGTAAATAGTCACGAGACCATCGATGCCCGAAAACAGCGAGCCCTGAAATTGATAGACGAAGCTGCGCTTCAAGCCGATGTAGTTGTGCTACCTGAACTCTGGCATGTAGGAGCTTTTGATTTTACGGCAGCGAGGAAGCATGCAGAATCAATCGATGGACCACTCGTAAGTGCCATGCGTGAATCAGCAATCCGGAATGGCATTTGGTTGCATGCAGGATCCTTTGCAGAAAGTTCTGGGCTAGGCGCGTTGTTCAACACGAGCGTGTTATTTGATCCCAATGGTGAGCTTGTCGCGAACTATCGCAAGATTCACCTTTTCGGATTTCATGAGGGTGAGACTGAAGTATTTTCCCATGGATCAGAAGTTGCAGTCGCTGAGACGATCCTTGGCAAAACCGCGCTGGCGACTTGCTACGACTTAAGGTTTCCTGAGCTTTTCCGTGTATTTGTCGAGCGTAAAGCCACGTGCGTTGTTATTGCTTCGGGTTGGCCATCGGTACGAATTGATGCGTGGGATGTCTTGCTGCGCGCACGAGCCATTGAGAATCAATGCTGGGTTCTAGCTTGCAATGAAGTGGGGACCCAAGGCGAGGTGGAGCTCGGAGGTCACTCGCAGATTGTGAATCCGCTCGGTGAAGTCATCGCGCATGCGACTGAAACTGAGTGCATTCTCTACGCAACCATTGATCCTGATCTCCCTGTGACAGTACGTGAAGCCTTTCCTGTTTTAGAAGACATTCGAATCAAGGGGTCATTGACTTCATAAGGGTTTTTTCAAGGCCGATGATCACAACCGGACGTGCCTTTGGGTCGAGCCAGGTCAACATAGAGCGCATTACATTTTTAGCCATACTTATGCAGCCAACCGTGGGAATTCCCTTTGATACGTGTAGGAATATGCCGCCACCTCGCTTGGTATCGGCAGGTGAAGAAGTGCGATTGACACCTCCGGGAGTGGTGTAGACCTCACCTGGCGGCTTATTGAAGTCGGTGACAACCACATAGTCATACTGCGGACCAAGCGCCCACAAATGCTCTACATATTTGTTTCCATAACTTTTCCAAGATCGAGTTGCGCTCTGAAAGAGGTTATAGGTGCTGGGAACTTTCGGGTTATAAGTCCACGCATCGTTTCGGTCGACTCGCACATAAGGCAGCTGCGCGCCTGGATTCGCGCTGCGACCAAATGCTGAGGTGAGATTGAACGTCCCCATCGGAGTCGTGCCAGAAGATTGCTTGCGTGACTGTGCAGGAATGAGTCCGCTTCGACCCAAGAAAACGGGAATTGGTTGTTGAACAAGAACCCAGTCTGAACCTTGGCGCGCGAAAGTTCGCAGGGTTGCCGAAGTTGAAGAAGTTGAGCGTGCTGTTACCAGCACAACTTGATTAGCAGTTACCGAACGTTGCCAAGCTGTCTCGTCGACGGCATGCGCGGGCCCTGCTAGCGAGAGTGGGGCAAGCGTCAAAAC